>NZ_JAOTPL010000023.1:0-33583 GCF_025631005.1 Haoranjiania flava | reverse complement strand
TTACTTTTTATAGACCGCACATTAAAAAATTCAGGGAACCCATTCCTAATGATAACTCACAGAGAACTAATATAGATCATTATGTAATACGATATGCCGATGTATTGCTAATGTATGCAGAAGTATTGAACGAATTAAATGATAATGATAAATATACATATATTAACCAGGTAAGACAAAGAGCCGGATTAACTCCACTGGCAAATTTGTCTCAGGAGGCATTTAGAGAACATATGTATTTAGAGCGCGGATGGGAACTTGCACATGAAGGAGACCGAAGATTTGATCTGGTAAGGTGGGGTATATACACTACACGCACACCGCTGTGGAATCCACAGGTGTTTGGAAATATCCAGACTAATAAACATGAATTCTGGCCGATTCCTCAGGGTCAAATTGATATCAACCCCAACCTAACTCAAAATCCAGGATATTAATCTGCATTCATGAATAATAAAAAAACAGAATTCTTATATTAGAGCGGTAAGTTACTCTCAGCACAGAGGTATGTATATGCTAAGTTTACAATAACTATTCTGATCAATTAAAAACATTAGCCGCAAAGCGGCGCACTTAAAATTATGCGAATGAAACACTTATTAAAAATCAATTTATTTTTTATTCTTTTAGCTGCCTCATTATGTTCTTACGGTCAAACGGCCACTATTCCTATTGAAACAAATAATAAAGTTTTAGTACTGCAGGTTTCACAGGACCGCCATCTGGCAATAGCTTATTTCGGCCCTAAATTAAAAAATGCACCGGATTATAAAGCTACGTTATCGCAAAGACGTATGATTGAAGAGGGAGCAACCCGCAACAACCTTGCTTATCTGCCCGCAGGTACCAATACCATGAATGAACCTGCTATCTCGGTAGTGCATGCAGACGGCAATAATTCTCTTGACTTTATCTATCAGAAACATACTACATCCAACACGAATGATGGCGCTGTTTTGACGACTATTACGCTGAAAGATGCCGTATACGATTTTTATGTAGATCTGATGTATAAAGCATGGAAAAATGAAAATGTATTTGAACAATGGTCTGTATTGCGCAACCAGGAAAAAGGAAAAGTAATTTTAAATAAATATGCTTCGGCTAATTTATATTTTTATGAGGATGAATATTATCTTACCAGCTACAATGGCGGCTGGGGAAGAGAATTGCAACCGGCTATTACACCCTTGAAGCAGGGTATACATACCATTTCATCTAAATTGGGCACAAGAGAGAACTTACTTTCTTCGCAAAATTTCATGTTGCACTTCAACGGAAAAGCTACGGAAAATGAAGGCACGGTTATGTTGGGCCAGCTTGCCTGGAATGGTAATTATGATATTGAATTTGAAATTGATAATTATCAGAATCTCAGATTGATCGCCGGTATTAATGCGGGCTACCAGTCAGTTTATGAATTAAAATCAAAAAATAGTTTTGAAACACCCAGGCTGATCTATACACTCTCCACTAATGGTATAGGTGAAGCGAGCCGTAATTTGCAAACCTGGGTAAGAAAACACAACCTGCTTGACGGAGAAGGACAAAGGCTTACCTTGCTAAATAACTGGGAAGCTACCTACTTTGATTTTGATGAACAAAAACTTATAAGCCTGTTTGGCGGCGCCAAAGAATTAGGCGTGAACATGTTTTTGCTGGATGACGGATGGTTTGGCAATAAATATCCCCGCAACGGCGATAATGCCGGCTTAGGCGATTGGCAGGCTAATAAAAAGAAACTGCCCAATGGTGTAGAGAACCTGGTGAAGGAAGCAGAGAAAGCAGGCGTAAAATTCGGGATATGGATAGAACCTGAAATGGTAAATCCTAAAAGTGAATTGTATGAGAAAAAATTGGACTGGGTCATCAGGGAGCCGGCCCGCCCGGAGATATATTTCAGGAACCAACTGGTATTAGACCTCACCAATCCTGAAGTGCAGGACTTTGTGTTCAATGTGGTTGATGAGTTATTCACTAAAAACCCGTCTCTTGCTTTTATCAAGTGGGATTGTAATGCACCTATTTACAATGGACATTCCAAATATCTCGAACGTACAAACCAGCCACAATCGCATCTATATATTGAATATACAAAGGGCTTGGAAAAAGTATTAAAACGTATCAGGAAAAAATATCCAAGCGTGCCCATGATGCTATGCTCGGGCGGCGGCGGCAGAAGCGATTACAATTTATTGCAATATTTTACGGAATTCTGGCCAAGCGATAATACTGATCCGGTAGACAGGATTTTTTTACAATGGAACTATTCTTATTATTATCCTTCTATTGCCGTTTGCAATCACGTTACTAACTGGAGTAGTAAACCGATCAAATACAGGGTAGACGTGGCTTCTATGGGTAAACTAGGCTTTGACATTGTTGTAGGCGAACTGGATAAAGATGAGCTGAAGTTTTGTAAGGAGGCTATAAAAAATTACGATGGTTTCAAAGATGTGGTATGGCATGGAGATATGTACAGGCTACAGGATCCTCATGAAAATAACTATGCTTCACTCATGTATGTAGATGCAAATAAAAGCCGTGCGGTAATGTTTAATTATCTCACCAACTGGCGGTATACGAAGCCCAACCACAGGCCCGTAAAATTGCAGGGCCTTGATCCGCTGCGCAGGTATAAAATTCGTGAAATAAACTTGTATGGTAGTCAAAGATCCAGCGTTACAACCAACGATACATACAGCGGGGATTTCTTAATGCATATAGGTTTTAATCCCGATATACATTCCGGAAGGTCAAGCGTTGTGCTGGAAATAGAAGCAGTTTAATCAGCATACAATAAACCCATCTGCATCTGAAGCATGTTATTCAGCCTGGGTATGAATAGTATTTAGTCATCTCCCTGTGAATTGATAATCGCTCAGCGTTTTTATAAAAGCGATGATATCTTCTTTTTCCTGTTCAGTCATGGGTATCCTGTTGCCGTTTTGTTTTAAAAGAGGGTCCAGGTTTGTGGCATCTTCCACACCCTTGTCAAAATAATCCAGGACTGATTTAAGGGTAGGGAACTGGCCAAAGCTGCCGTAAGGAGCGGTAAATTCAGCGTTCCTTAAGGATGGCACTCTGAAGCTCATGTAATCTTCCGCTATACCTGTAACTCTGCCGCGCCCGCCTTCATTGCTATTGGTGTTTACGGGAAAGCCTACATTCCTGAAACTCTGATCTGTAAACAGTTCTGTACTATGGCAGTCTGCGCATTTGGTTTTGAATGCCTGGTAGCCTCTTGATTCGCTTTCAGTAAATGTTGCGCCTTCATTGCGTTTCACTTTGTCGTACTTGCTGTTGGCAGAGATAAGCGTATATTCGTATTGTGCTATGCTTTTGTATATTCTTTCGGGTGTTATTTTCTCATCGCCAAAAGCACTTGTAAACAGTTTCCTGTATGTTTCGTCATTACTGATTTTATTGATCACTTCCACAATAGAAGAGTTCATTTCTTCGTGTGTAATGATCGGTACCAGTGGTTGTTTCTCCAGTTGCAGTTTGCTGCCGTCCCAGTTGTAAAACTTTAGGAAGATCATATTTTGAATAGGCGGCGTATTGCGCAGGCCAACGCGCCCGTGAATGCCTATGGCTTGTGCATTATTGTCGGCAAATGCATGAGAGGGTATATGGCAGCTCGCACAGGAGATAGTGTTATTGGCGCTGAATCTTTTTTCATGAAAAAGCTTCTCGCCAAGCTCCACGCCGTATTTGGTGGGCATATTTTTAAGCGCTGCTTCATTCAGGGCCGGGAAACCGGCCGGTATGTGCAATGTAAGTTCAGGGTTGTCATATGGCACAGGAGCCGTTGCATCCTTTTGTTTGCAGGATGACAGGATGGTTATGGATACAATAAAAATTGCCGCAATTTTTTTCATAGTTAAACATTAAAACAATAGAAAGAACCGCTGCAGGTCAATGCCGCAGCGGCTCATAGATTTTTGTTTAGTTTTCCACGCTCGTAACGGAGAATATGCCGGTTATGTCGCTGGTGCCGTTGCCGCCGAGATTGTCAACAAACTTTCTCATTTCAATACTGTGATGTATATTCGGAGTTGCATTATCTTCCATGCCATTTCCTGTTTTGAGTTTGATGGTATTGGTTTTGCCGCTCAGCAGTTTGTCAAAGTCGGCTTTAATGTTGATTTTTGGCGCTTTAAAGCCCACGACAGCTATGGTACTTAATGGGAGGGTAATATCCCTGTAGGCATCCACACCCTGTTTCCATGTTGAAGGATCATTTTCCTTTCCGTCAACAGTACTGCCTGTATGTATAGACATTTGTTTATTATCCGTATCATAAAAGCCTTCAATCTTTGTAAAGCGGTAGCCGGTGCCCCATTCCCACATCATCCAGGTTTTATTAGCGCCTGCGGCTGCATAGAATTTCGGAAATTTTACCTCGTCTAAAGTATTCAGTTCTTGTTTTACCCCTAAACCAAATTTTAGCTGTTTGTATTCACCGGAAGGAATATTGGTGAGCACATAATCCAGTGTCTGGGGCTTGGAATGGTCTACAATCGTTGCACCTTTGTCCAGGTCATTGATGTTGTATGGCACTTCCTTGCCTGCAGTTGTTACCAGGCGGATATTGCTGATCACGTATTTTAGTTCTGAAAACCTGTGCACCTGTCCCGATGCGGAAGTGTTCACGGTTGCAGTGGTTGAATTTTTATCGCCCAACACAATAGTTTTGTCTTTAAAAGTATTGTTGAAATGTAAGGTGAGGTTGTTTGCAGCAGGCGTTTTTTCATTCTTGGTACATGCTGAAAATAGGGATATAAAAAGAATAACCTGCAGTAGTTTTTGTAGATTTTGCATTTTGATTTATTTGAAATTTTTTAATTGAAAATTGATTTTTTGTGATGATTAAATATTCGGATTCGGAGGAGGTGCCCATATTTCACGGAATGGTTCTTTGTAAAAAGTGTCTGGATGCATGGATGCAGGTTTGCCGTTCCGGCTGAGCACATTTTCTATTTTTATACTGTATTTAGCAAGAATAAAAATGTCAATTTTTGAATAGTTTATTGTAGCAGTTTCTTTAGCGCCCTGTGCTTTTTGTAATTGTTTTTTCAGGTGGCATGAGCCATGGCATTTGGCTGAAGGGTTATTCTTATTGATGCAGAAAGCTATTTCTATTGCTTCACGGTTCAGCTCAAAGTGCAGCACAATCAATGCCTGCTGAAATGTTATCAGCAAACACAGTGCAGCCATCCATATGCCCAGAGCTTTTTGCATTATCTAAAAACTGAATTTTAAAGACGTGAAAATGTTCCTGCCCATGCGTGGTATGTTCCCCCAGTCGGCATAGGTGCTGTAGTATTCATTCAGCAGGTTCTCAGCGCCTGCCTGAAAGATTATCCTGTAATTTTTTATTGTGAAAGTATAGTCCGCCGAAACATTCCAGACCTTATAAGCAGGTGTTTGATCTTCTCCGTATTCCGGGCTGAAATCCGTTTGCGTTACATCTCCGTTTACGGAGGTTTGTATACCGAATTGCTTATGCATAAAATGCAGCGATGTCTGGTAGGTAAGCGGCCTTATGAAAGGAAGATTGCCTCCCCGTTCGTCGGTAGCGCGTGCATAAGCCAGCATGCCTTTCCAATGCAGGTGCTCCAGGATATTATAGTTTGCATTTACCGATATATTGTAAATACGTGCATAGTCCAGCGATGTATAGCCTTTTACGCCTACTGACTGGTAATTCATGGGGCTGCCAAGACTCAATATTCTCCCGATGATATAGTTTTTTATATGGAAATAGTTTGCCCTGGCTTCTATGCCCGCCTTTTCATGTTTAAAGCCGGCTGATGCATTGAGTTCATAGGATATTTCATTTTTCAGATCAGGATTGCCGATATAATCATACCGGTCAAAGCTGTTGTAGATGTAGTAACCGTAGCCTTCTGAAACTGATGGCGCCCTTTGCCCGTAACCCGCCCCCAGTGAAGCGTTGAAATTATTCAGGTGAAACCGGTACCCTGCATGTAATGCCGGCAACAGGCGGCTTTTTTGTTGGGGCGTTCCCGGGTGGAATATCCAGTTAAACTCTGCATATTTAGAATGGTTGTAGTTCCATCCTAAAGAACCGCCAAGCTGTACCTGGTGGTGCTTTGACAGATCCCATTCATTGTTTATGGCAAGGCTGGCTGCGCGGGTGGTTACCCAGGGCCAGCTGTAGGCAAACATGGTGCGTTTGCTGCGGTCCTGCGGGTACATGCGCATTTCGGCAATAGACAAATTCTGGTAAGCATTCAGCTGTAACTCGGCAACATAGTTGTTTTTTTGGAGGTTTGCTTTGGATACCAGCCCGTAAGTGGTACTCCATCCCGGCATGTCCATATGTACCAGGTTTTCCGGGCGTTTGGTATCGTCCATGTAGTGCTCTATGGCATTAAAATACACTTTCGTATCCCAAACTCTTAATATGCCGTCAATAAATAATTGTTTGTAAGATGCGGATGTGATCAACGCTCTTGACAGCCAAAGATCCATGGGCAGGGCAGGGAAACCAACATCTTTGGCTACATCCAGTATAGCGTCTGCTCTTACTGATGATAACGGGCTTGTCTTATAAGCCAAGCCCAGCGAAGTGTTGAACTTGTTGTATTGCGAATGATTTACTTGGTTGTTATTGCCGTCATAATAGTTGCCTGCTTTACGCAAACCAATGCTGGCATCAGTTACCAGCTTATTGCCGGAGTAAGAAAGATCTGCCAGGTTAAAAAACTGCTTGTTGTTAAACTCAAAACCTGTCTGGTAGTTGCCGTTGAATTTTTTTTCGCGCCCGAAAGGGGTGCTTCTTCTTTGTAAGTCAATGCTGCCGGCAACTGTAGCGCCATGCAGACTTCCCTGCTGGCCGGATTTAATATCTATGGCAGAGAGGTTGTTGCTTTCAACATAAGAAGTTACAGGATCCATTTTGTCTGTGCAGGCGCCGAAAATATGCATGCCGTCGATGGTTATGGTAGAGCGTTCGGTGCTCATATTGTTCAGCAAAGGTTCCCACGCATAAGCCCCGCGCTTGATGAAGCTGATATTGCCTGACGATGCCAGGAACTCATCTACCGAAACTGCCATCTTCATGTCGGTTTCTATTTTCTTTTTGGCAACAGACATGATCTCCACATCAGCCAGTACGTTTACAGTGTCTTTCGGTTGTTGTGTTACCTGCGCCATCGCCGGAAACGTAAAAAATGTAATAAAGCAAAAAATAATTTGTCTTCTCATAATTAAAATAAAGTATCAATGTACAGTTCACTCTTCTTTCCTTCCACGCCCGGTGTAAAATCTTTAGGTACCTCTGTACCCTTGATGATCTTTCCATGCTGGTTCAGCATAATGAAGTTCAGTGTCCAGTTGCCTGTCATGGTGTAATTGACCACACCGTGATATAAGCTGTCGGCGCCTTGTGTAAGATCTTTGTTGTTGGGCGAAGAATGGTTGCCCATAGAAGGTTCGGGCATGCGGGGGTCTAACTGTAGCAGGTAGCCTTTAACTTCGATGTAGGAAAATAGAGGCGGGTTGCCGGAGGTGGTTGTTGTTTTATTGTATTTGTAAATGCCTGCTACCAGCTTGTTTTCGGCAACCTTCGGTTTTTGGGGAGATACTAAAGCAATGATGTATTGCTCATTATCATTACCGGTAAAGCTGGTCATGTTCAGGTTTTTATTTGTTTGTTCTTTCACGGCAACCATTTGCTTTATGCTGTGATTTTTATTGTCGGTTGTAAAGTCTATAAACAGCTCCCAGTTAGCCTTAGCGCTGCTTTCGCTTGTAAAAACTACATAGCCGGAGAAATAGTTTTCTTCTTTTTGATAAACCAATGCATACTTATGCGGGCACGATGTTTTGTTGCCTTCGCTGTCTTGCATCACAGGCAAAAAGTTGATTGCCTTAGGAATGCTTTTGCCTGCGGGCGTATGTTTAATTTTCAGCCTGATTTCGTTATAACCTTTGTACAGCTGGCCGTTCAATGCCTCAATGCTGATGGTATAGCCGTCGCTGCTTAGCTGGCTTACTTCTTTAAATTCATGGTGTTCGGTAACAATTATACTGATCTCAGCTTCGTAGTCTGTCTTTTCCTTGGTGCAGGACATAGCTGCACTACCTATTACAACCAGTAACACTAAAAGTCTTTGCATTTGTATGATTTATGTTTTTGTTGAAATGCCTGCAATTATTTCAGGTGCATGTTCTTTGCAAGCGCTGTTCTTTATAAGTTAATCGTACAGGTGCCCATAATTTGTTTCTTTTGTAGATTAACCTTTATTGCTTCTCCGGATGGAGCGCTTTATGCCAAACTAAGCTGAAACCCGCGTTCTGTCAGGGCTTTGAGCATATTTAATGCAGTTGACACATAATTTATGTGCAGGCAAATAAATAAACTTAATACTTTTCTTAGGGCAGCTGTTTGCAATAATTATCAGCAGGCGGGAGGGCGCAGCAGAGCGCTGTAATAGCTGTAAGTATAATTATTTAAATAATGCAGGTAATGTTTTTCAACAATTGGCTCACTCCATTCGTATAGCGAGGATGCAAAGTTGCTGGGCACATACAGGGAGTTGTATTCTGATACTGCAATCTTGCTTTTGGATTCGTTTTTCTGTTCTTCATCCATCTTTTTAGAAAGCGCACACTTCCCATTACACTTCATCTTTGGTTTATCCTTATTTATACATTGAGCAATGTATTCAGGCAGGTTTATTTCATAATCAGCTACAAGTATATTGAGGTAGAATGATTGAAAAATCATTGCGGCAAGTAACCAATAGGTACTTAGGCGTGTTATCATCCTGGTGTTTCTCATTTCAGTATCGGCCCAAATATACAGAAAGATTTGTTGTTGCAAACTGCTTTCATGCTATTTTCCTAAAAAATTACACAAAACTGGCAGCAGGTTACAGGCTGATATTGTGCAGGTTTTTTATTTCTGCCATTACAAATGTACTTTGCGTGCTGCCAATGCTGTTGACAGAGCCTAATTTATTAAAAACAAAATCCTGGTAGTGCTTCATGCTCCTGGCATAAACTTTCAACAGGAAATCATATTCGCCTGATATGTTGTAGCATTCCACCACTTCATCAATCGTCAAAATATCGTTCACGAATTTGTGGCCAATGCTTTTGTCATGTGTTTTCAGTTTTATATTACAAAAGACAATAAATCCATGATTTAATTTCTCTGCATCTAACAGGGCAACATATTTTTTTATATAGCCTTCCCGCTCCAGCCGCTTTAAGCGCTCAAATACCGGAGAGGGTGAGAGATTGACCTTTGCAGCGAGTTCTTTTATGGTAAAGCCTGAGTTTTTACTTACAGTTCTTAATAAGTTCAGGTCGGTATTGTCTAATTCCTGCATAGAATATTGTTCTTTAAACTGCCCATAAATCATTTTCACGAAGGATAATATGCTTCTTAAAATTCTATTTTAGAATATTATCCTCAATAATTGCGAATATAAGGAAATAATATTTTGTACCTGTAGTTTTGGTACGGCGAATTATCACAAACCAACGCTAACATTCACCGCAAGCATTGAAAAGCATTTTTTGTTTAAAACTAAATATAAGCACATGCAGACACACAACCTGGGCTATCCGCGTATAGGAGCCCAACGCGAATTAAAGAAGGCCTGTGAGCAATACTGGTCGGGAAAGATCAGCTATGAACAACTTGAGCAAACCGGGAAAAATATCCGCCTTGAGAACTGGAAAATTCAAAAACAAGCCGGTATTGATATCATCCCCTGCAACGATTTCTCTTTTTACGACCAGGTACTGGATATGACACTCACTACCGGCGCCATTCCCGAACGTTATGCTGATATCGCTATGCGCCCCGATCTTTACTTTGCTATGGCCAGAGGCTGTCAGGAACACGGCATTGATATTACAGCCATGGAAATGACCAAATGGTTTGATACCAACTATCACTACCTGGTGCCTGAGTTTTTGAAAAACCAGCAGTTTACGCTTAACTCCAACAAAATTTTCAATGAATTTGCAGAAGCAAAGGCGCTCGGCATTAACGCCAAACCGGTGATCATCGGGCCGGTTAGCTACCTGTTGCTGGGAAAAGAGAAAGAAGCAAATTTTGATAAAATAGATTTAGTAGAAAACCTGCTGCCTGTTTACCTTCAGATTTTGTCGAAGTTAGGAACACAGGGTGCGGAATATATACAGTTTGATGAGCCGTTTCTTACTATGGCTTTAAACCACAAAGAGAAAACAGCGTATGAATTTGTTTACCGCCAGATCCGGAAAAAATTCCCCGATCTTAAATTTATCATAGCTACGTATTTCGGGGGCCTTCAGGACAATCTTGCACTCGCAGTAAACTTGCCTGCGGATGTGCTGCATATAGACTTAGTGCGGGATGCCGGGCAACTGGAAAATGTGCTGAAAGCAATTCCTGCTCATTTGCGCCTTTCCTTAGGCATCGTAGACGGCAGGAATATCTGGAAAAATGATTTTCAGAAATCACTTAACTTCATACAACAAGCTGCAGAGGCCTTAGGACATGAAAGGTTGTTGCTGGCGCCATCCTGCTCCCTATTACATACACCCTGCGATCTGAACCTGGAAAAATCGCTCGATGCGGAGATCAGGAACTGGCTTGCATTTGCAAGGCAAAAGATAGATGAACTGGTTACACTTAAAGCAATTGCAACCGGCAGCACGGAAGAAAAGATCGTTTCGCGTTTACAAGAAAATACCAGGGCGGTGGAGTCAAGAAAAACTTCTGTCCGCATTCACAATCCCGCAGTGCAGCGCAGGGTGCAATCCATAGATCAGCACTATTCCCGCAGGAAGAGCGCCTTTGCCATTCGCAAGGCTGAACAGCAAAGGATTCTGAAGCTTCCCTTATTTCCGGCTACCACCATCGGTTCGTTTCCCCAGACCGCGGAAGTAAGGTCATGGCGGGCTAAATTCAAAAAAGGGCTGATCACTGCCGCTGAATATGACAGCCTGCTGAAAGAAGAAACCAAAAGAGTTATTGAGTGGCAGGAGCAGATCGGGCTGGACGTGTTGGTGCACGGCGAGTTTGAGAGAAATGATATGGTTGAATACTTTGGCGAAAGGCTCGAAGGTTTCACCTTCACCACCAACGGCTGGGTACAGAGCTATGGCAGCCGTTGCGTAAAACCTCCTGTAATTTTCGGAGATGTTCACCGGAGCCGGGCAATGACGGTGTACTGGTCAGAATATGCACAATCGCTGACAACCAAACTGGTCAAAGGAATGCTCACCGGACCTGTAACTATTCTGCAATGGTCGTTTGTGCGCGACGATCAGCCCAGAGCGCAGACCTGCCGCCAGATCGCTTTAGCCATACGTGATGAAGTGGCCGACCTGGAAAATGCCGGTATAAAGGTGATACAAATTGATGAGCCTGCCATACGTGAAGGCCTGCCTTTGAGAAAAACAGACTGGGATGCGTATTTACATTGGGCGGTGGAATGTTTCAGGATTGCAGCTTCGGTTGTCAAAGACAGTACCCAGATACACACGCACATGTGCTACTCGGAGTTCAACGACATCATCAAGCACATTGCAGCCATGGATGCAGATGTGATCACCATAGAATGTTCGCGTTCGCAAATGGAACTGCTGGATGCATTTGCAGCGTTTCACTATCCCAACGATATAGGCCCCGGTGTGTATGATATTCATTCTCCCCGCGTGCCTTCGAAAGACGAAATGGTGGCATTGCTGGAAAAAGCACAGGCTGTAATTCCCGCTGAACAATTATGGGTAAACCCGGATTGCGGTTTAAAAACCCGCCACTGGCCCGAGACGGAGAGGGCTCTTAAAGCGATGATAGAAGCAGTCACCGCAATGAGAGCAGGAGTAGCCGCAACATCTTAGCAATAGTTTTTAGCGGAAAGCAGGGTGTCAAAATTTTGATGCCCGCTTTTTGCTGCACATGGGTATGTGTGCAGCTGATCATTCGAAATGCGTAATAGGAGCCAATTACAGGCAGGCCAAAGCCAACTTTTGCATATTGTGAAAAGTAAAATGGAAACGTATTAAGATTACTTGGATTTACTATATTTGATACAACAAGGTAACTGAATATAAAATTAGCTTTTTTGCTAAGATTGTCACAGCAATTTATTTAAAATAAAGTGGCGGACACTGATACATATTTTACGATTAAAAAGCCTGATAACCCGTTGCTTAGAAGTATCGTGGAATATTACTTTTATATCGATGCCTCAGTGTCAGAAATGATTAGCGGAGCTGAATTTATAATACCGTTTCCCCGGGTAACATTTGGTTATCTCTTTGACCATCCATTCAGGGTAATTAACCATACATTAAATGAAACCGTATTGGCAGAGATTGCCATATCAAGAATTTCTACACAAAAAATAACCGTAGAGCCCTCTACCGAAAGGATAAAAATTCTTGGAGCACATGTAAAACCTTTTGGGTTGGCGCACTTTACTAAGGTGCCTATAAACTCCCTGCCCTGGATAATCAATACAAAAGCGCTGTTCGGAAGTATTGCCAATAAGTTTTTGCGAAAAGTAAATGCCTGCCGGGATACAGAGTCGATGTTCCATGAAGTGGAGGCTGTATTTTTAGATAATATCCTTGCCCGGGATTTATCACTTATCACAAAGGCAATTGAACTGATCGAGATAAACGCTGCACATCTTGAAATTACAGAATTGTCCCAGCTGTTGGCTGTTTCAGACCGAACAATACGCAACCACTTCTATGATTACATTGGTTGTTCGCCGAAGGAATATCTTCGTATTGTGAAGCTGAAACAGATTGCTTTTCAGATGAAGCATTCTGAAAGCTCACTCACACACATTGCCTACGATAACAATTATTTTGACCAGGCACATTTTATTCGTGAGGTAAAAGACATTACAGGGCAAACACCTAACCGATTACGCAAGCAAATCCCCAGTTTCCGTTTTTTACAATTTTAAGCTCCGTTCGATTCCGAACTTTGTACTGTCATAAAAAGGAAAACAGGATGAGACTCATAATTATATTAATGGTATCACTATTACAATAGGCGGTATTTCTTCAGGCCATAATACGAAAAGGGAAAAGGAATTTCCGAATAACAAAGGATTAGCATAGTAAATGCTCATTCCTTTTCAGAGTTACAGCGCAACCAGCAAGAACCTTAAAGCAGATTCAGCCTGTCAATCTGATTGCAGCAACAGATTTATTAGTTGGATAATAAGAAGGCAACCATACATATGAAATCAACCTTTTAAATTAACAGTTATGGAACGAAAGACCATCTTAAAGGCACATTTTATCGCTACGATCATAGCAGGATTGACAATTGTAACTTTTTTCAGCTTATCCTTACTTGCAGAAATAAGGGCAGATATTGAATTCATTAAGGCTGTCAAAACATTTATCCTATATGCGCTTCCTATAATGATTATAGCAATGCCAATGCTAAAGATTACAGGGGATAAATTGGCAGGTAGATCCATCAATCCGATCATTTTGGCAAAGAAAAGAAGAATGAACTTCATAATTGTAAATGGGGTAGGCTTAATAATATTGGCCGTATTCCTGTACTATCATTCACATTTCCAAGCAATAGATCATGTTTTTCTTATTGCACAAATAGCAGAATTGGCGTTGGGTCTGTGTAATCTCGTATTGATTGCCCTCAACACAAAAAGTGGTATGCAGCTTTCGGGAAAACTAAAACGATAAGTACTATCAGTTATTTTACAATGAAAACAAATGTAAGAACCACCTTGGATACCGGTAACTACTAAGGTTTTCAGCTTACCTCGGTAGGTTCGTTGCCTGCTACCTTCCATTCTTTTATAAACTTCCACTACTTAGACATTTGTAAATAACCTACGTGTGCAACCAGTGCAGGGGAAGGCACTCTTATTAAAGCCACAGCCACACCAGGATTATAAAACCCTTTCTGTAAAACTTTTACATTATTTTAGGGGATTTTATTAAATTTTGTCTCTTATTTATAAAAGAGACATTAGTTAGTATGTAATATGGAGAAATTGTTGGATGACTGAGGCTTTACAAATAAAATTTTACATAGAGCAAATTGCATTACATAGCGATATAGAAGCGTTTGAGAAACTTTTCTATTGTTACTATAAACGATTGAAAAATTTTGCCTATGCTATATTGAAAAGCTCTCAGCTGGCAGAGGAGGCATCATCAGATGTGTTTGTTATTTTATGGAAGAACAGGGCTCATCTCATTGAAATAGAAAATATCAACAGCTACCTGTACGTAGCTACCAGGAATGTGGCGCTCAGGATGTTGCAGAGAGAAAAAAAAGAATTGTTTTTTGATATTGACCTTGTTAATGAAAATCTTGTCAGTTCATCTGCAGATACACCCGAAAAAATACTTTTAAATAACGAAATAATCAATCGCCTGGATGGTGCCATCGATACATTACCCCCTCGCTGCAAACTCATTTATAAACTCGCAAAACATGACGGGCTGAAACTAAAAGAAATTGCCGATATCCTGAATATATCGGTAAAAACTGTAGATGCTCAACTAGCTATAGCTGTTAAAAGAATTACACAGTCAATAAGACTTTCATTCTTGGAACAAAACAAATAATCAGTATCTCAAAACTTAAAATATGCACCCGGTACCAGACAGAATTTGGCATTTATTAAGCAGGTATCTTACCAACGAAGTCACGATGGAAGAGCAGAGAGAGATGGAAGCTTTTTTGCGCGACAATCCTGAAACGGCCTGCCAGTTTGAGATACATGTAGCCTACTTTGATAATAGCAGGAGAAGAACGGAAATAACAACTGAAGACAAGCACGCTTGGGAACTGCTGCTGAAAAAGATACAACAAGCCAGCCCTGAAGATTTTACAAAATGGCAGCATCAGCCTCAAAGAAAGACGGGCATTATCCGGAAAGCCAAAAGGTTGTACATAGCAGCTGCGGTTGTACTTCTCTTTGTTATTGCAGTATTTTATATCTCTGCACCGCACAGGTATGTGCCTTTGTTGGCAAAAAATAATGTTGAATATAAGACATCACACGGCGAAAAAACACGCCTGACACTTCCAGATGGTAGTGTTGTATGGTTAAACGGTAATAGCCGCATTGCTTACAATCGAGATTTCGGTAAGCACAACAGGGAAGTAACGTTAGTAGGAGAAGCATTCTTTGATGTGGTACACAAGGCGGAACTCCCTATGGTGGTGCATGCAGGTATGATTGATGTAAAAGTAAAAGGCACGGCATTTAATATAAATTCTTATCCTGAAAACAACAAAATAGAAACTTCACTCATCCGTGGATCTGTAGAACTCGCCGTGGCGGGACAAACAGGAGATAAGAAAAAAATCCTGATGAAGCCGGATGAAAAAGTGGTGATAGATACCAGGAGTTTGATTGCTACTGCAGCCCAAAACAGCGCCCAGGTTAAGATCATTAAATTCAAGATAGACACCTTGCAGGTAGAGACCAATAGTGGTCTTATACCCGAGGTAGCATGGATAGAGAATAAACTGGTATTTAACAGTGAAAACTTTGCCAATGTAGCCAGGAAAATGGAGCAATGGTACAATGTAGAGATCAGGATCAGTAATTCTTCACTGATGTATGAAAAATTTACAGGCGTATTTCATACGGAAACCTTGAAAGAAGCACTTGACGCTTTAAAAATGACATATCATTTCAACTATACAATAAATAAAAATAAAGTAATCATTGAATAAAAATGAAAATTATGCATAAAACTTAACCCCTGTAAAAAAGGAGATGCGCCAACATCTCCTCCTTAAAATGAAATAAGGCTGTAGAAAATTAATTATTCCCTATTACATTAATCATTATCAAAGTTATGGAAAAAAGGTATATACCTGTAAAAAAGTTATTCCTGATTATGAAACTTTTTATTATGCTAATGACAGTATTTTGTTTACATGCGGGAGCCGCAGGACTGGCGCAAAATACCATCACTTTAGCCGCAAAAAACACAGAATTGTCTAAACTGTTTTCTATGATACAGCAGCAAACCGACTACCGGTTTTTGTATCATGAGGATGCAGCAGTTATGTCGCTCAAGAAAAATATAGATGTGAAAGCCGCATCGATTGAAAACGTTATGGGCCGCATATTGCAAGGTACAGGCTTGAGCTACAATATCGTGAATAAAAACCTGGTAGTAATAAAGACAGCACAAGCTGCACGTGCCAGCGATCTGTCAAATGCCCGCCAACAACGCATCATCAGAGGAGTGGTCACCAATGACAAAGGCGAGCCTTTGTCGGGAGCAGCTGTGATACAAAAAGGTACAACCCTGGGCGTGCTTACCAATGAAGCGGGAGAATTTTCCATAAATGTGCCCGTAGGAGCTGAGTTGGAAATATCTTTTGCCGGTCACGTAACCCTGACCGTGCAGGCAACCGAAGATAGTATGAAAATAGTATTGCAAGCCAGGGAAAATATGGATGATGTGGTAATTGTGGCTTATGGTACGCAGAAGAAACAGGAGGTAGTAGGCGCAATGACCACTATCAATCCCGGTGATTTAAAAGTTCCTTCATCAAACTTAACAACCGCTTTGGCCGGTCGTTTAGCGGGTGTTATCGCCTACCAGAGAAGTGGTGAGCCTGGAGAGGATAATGCCGAATTTTTCATAAGAGGTGTTACTTCCTTCGGAACGGGCAAAAAAGATCCGTTGATACTTATTGATGGTATAGAGCTTACTGTCAGAGATCTGGCACGTATGTCACCAGACGACATTGAAAGTTTTTCTATTATGAAAGATGCCACATCAACAGCTTTATACGGGGCAAGAGGCGCCAACGGTGTTATTTTAGTAACTACCAAACAGGGTAGAAGAGGCAAAGCTACCATTAACCTGCGCGCAGAGAACTCATGGTCTTCGCCCACAACAAATGTTGAATTGGCCGACCCGGTTACTTATATGAAAATGTACAACTATGCCCAGGTTTCCAGGAACCCGTTGGCTGATCCGTTTTTTACACAGGAAAAAATAGATGCTACTGCAGAAGGCCTTCACCCGTTAATATATCCGGCAGTAGACTGGCGCAAAATGCTCTTCAAAAAAAATACCATCAATCAAAGAGCCAACATGAGCGTAAGTGGCGGCGGTGATGTGGCCAGGTATTATGTTACTGCATCCTATGCAAAGGACAATGGTATATTGAACGTAGATAAAAGAAACAATTTCAACAGCAACATTAAGCTGAATACATACACCTTAAGATCAAACGTAAACATCAATCTTACCAAAACAACTGAATTGATCGTGAGGCTGAATGGCGCCTTTGATGATTATCGTGGCCCCATTGATGGCGGTGCTCAGGTATACAGCGATGTGATGCGCTCGAGCCCCGTGCTATTCCCGGCTTACTTTCCTAAAGATAGCGCTCGATGGTATGTACAGCATATTATGTTTGGCTACCCGGCTTCAGGCGCAATACAACCGGGAGGAAGCTCTATAAACCCGTATGCCAATATGGTAAGAGGATATAAGGATTACAGCAGGTCTTTTATGTCTGCGCAATTAGAAGTAAAACAAAGATTGGATTTTATCACCGAAGGATTAAGGTTTCGTACTTTGTTTAATACCAACCGCAGTTCATTCTTCGACGTGGTAAGAGGATACACACCTTTCAGGTATTATATTTCAGAATTTGACAGGTATAGCGGCGATTATACTTTGCAGGTTCAGAATCCTACGGGTGGTACAGAATACCTTACTTATTCAGAACCTACTAAAACAATAGCTTCTTCTTTTTATTGGGAAACTGCTTTCGACTATGGAAGAGTATTTCATCAAAAGCACAGCATTAGCGGCTTACTGGTAGGTGTAATAAGGCAATCACTCGTAGGCAATAGCGGCAGCCTGCAGCTTTCATTGCCGTCAAGAAACATCGGGTTGTCCGGAAGGGCTACTTATGCTTATGATTCGCGTTATGCAGCTGAGTTTAACTTCGGTTACAATGGCTCTGAACGTTTTTATAAAGATAAAAGAATGGGCTTCTTTCCTTCAGCCGGCGTTGCGTGGACGGTGTCTAACGAAAAGTTCTGGGAAAGACTCTCCAAAACGGTTAACTTATTCAAGTTAAGGGCTACCTATGGCCTGGTAGGCAATGACCAGATCGGCCGTACCGAGGACAGGTTCTTCTATTTGTCCGAAGTAAATATGAATGATGGCGACAGAGGCATGACTTTTGGGTACGACGGCGGCAACAGCCTGAGTGGCGTTTCTGTAAACCGCTTCCCTAATTTTGATATTACCTGGGAAACCGCCTATAAATCAAACTTTGGTGCAGAGCTAAGTTTATTCAATAATAAAATCAAGATCCTTGCCGATTATTATACTGAGAACAGGAAAAACATTTTACTTTCTCGCCCCGAAATACCGCAGACATTGGGCGTGTCTACAACCATCTATGCCAATAGCGGTAAAGGATCGGGCAGGGGATTAGATGTATCTGTTGATTACGCACACCAGTTCAACGAGAATTTAGGATTGGTAATGAGGGGAAATTATACCTATGCTACCACCAAAGTTACTTATTATCCGCAGGTTGATTACGGAGATAATTGGTGGCGTTACCGCGAGGGATATCCCTTCAGCCAAAACTGGGCATATATAGCCGAAAGATTATTTATTGATGAAAGTGATGTAAGAAACAGCCCGCCCCAAGACTTTGGTACACCTGTTATTGGTGGCGATATTAAATATAGAGACATCAATAATGATGGTATTATTAATGAGTATGATAAGGTTGCTACAGGATTTCCTGAAACGCCGGAAATCATTTATGGATTCGGTTTCTCTCTGATATATAAAGGGTTTGATTTTTCTTCTTTCTTCCAGGGATTGGCTAATGAATCGTTCTGGATGCGGCCTGCCTATTTGCAACCTTTTTATCAGAATCACCAGGTATTAAAAGTCTTTGCAGATGATTATTACAATCCTGACAATCCAAACCCCTACGCCTTATACCCCAGGTTAAGTATTGCAGAAAGTAAAAACAATAATCAATACAGTACATGGTGGTTAAGAAGCGGTGCATTCCTGCGTTGGAAACAGGCAGAGATAGGCTATACGTTTCCTGAAAGATGGACCAAAAAAGCCAAAATGTCAAAGCTAAGGATTTATGGTAATGGTACCAATCTAATGCTGCTGAGCGATTTTAAACTCTGGGATGTGGAAATGGGTGGCAGGGATGCCGGTTTAGGATACCCGCTTCAGCGCGTGTTTAATGTAGGATTACAAGCTAATTTTTAATCAAAAAAGAAAATAAAAATGCGTAAAATAATTATAGCTGTTTTAATATCTTTTACCGGGTTGTTCTGGTTGTCATGCAGCAAGTATCTTGATATTGTTCCTGATAATATTGCTACTATAGATTATGCATTCCGCCTCAGGGAAACCGCAAAAAAGTACCTGTATACCTGTTACTCCAGCCTGGTAGAATTCGGCAGCATGTCTCACAGTCCCGGTTTGATGACTGGTGACGAACTCTGGCTACCCAATTATCCTTTTAATGACGGGCCAACAGATTATGCCTGGGAGATAGCACGCGGTATACAAAGCAGCAGCTCTCCCAACCTGAATTATTGGAGTGAATGGAACGGAAAAGATGCCTGGAGAAGTATAAGGGACTGTAACATCTTTTTGGATAACATACAGAAAGTGCCTGATATGGAAGAGCAGGAAAAAATACAATGGGCAGCAGAAGTAAAGTTTTTAAAAGCTTATTACCACTTTTTTCTTATTACCATGTATGGGCCCATACCGGTGGTAAAAAACAACCTGGAAGTAAGCGCCGACCCCGAAAGTATGAAGGTTTCACGGATGCCGCTGGACTCGGCCTTTAATTATATAGAGCAATTGATAGATGAAGCTGCAGTTGACCTTCCTGATAGAGTGGCAGATGATAATGCTGAACTCGGAAGAATAACCAGGCCCATTGCCCTGGCTATGAAAGCAAAAATAATGGTATATGCTGCCAGCCCTCTATTTAACGGCAATAAAGATTATTCCGGCTTTAAAAACGATGAAGGGCAGGAACTCTTCAACCCGGTTTAGGACGAAAATAAATGGGTGAAGGCTGCAACTGCGTGCAAAGAAGCTATTGATGTCTGCGAGGCTATCGGCTTTTCCTTATATCGTTTTATTCCGCCCACCTTGTTATCCTTTGGTCCGCAATCTTTAAAGAAAATAGAGCTGCGAAGCGTCATGACCGAAAAATGGAACCAGGAAATTATATGGGCCTACAGAGGAGGTACCAATGATCTGCAAATCCAGGCTACTATTAAGGGTTTAGATCCAAACTTCTTCGGAAACCCTGTGCCGCGCGGTAACCTGGGAGTACCCATGAAAATAGCGTACAAGTTTTACACAAAGAATGGCGTACCTATCAATGAAGACAAGACCTGGTCATTTATCAATCGTTATAACCTGCGTACGGCTACGGCCAATGATAAATTTTATCTGAAAGAGGGATATACTACTGCAGCGTTCAATTTTGACAGGGAACCCCGCTTTTATGCAGACTTGGCATTTGACGGTTCTATTTGGGAAGCCCAGGGAAAGACCAATGATAATGAACCATTTTACGTGCAGGCAAAATTCGGTCAAACACATGGCAAGAAAGGTAATGCGTTGCATAGTATCACAGGTTACTGGCCTAAAAAGTTGGTACATTATTCCAGTACGCTTAACGCAAATACTTACCCCCTTAAAGGATATACTTTCCCGGTGATGCGCTTATCTGATTTATACCTGCTATACGCGGAAGCGCTTAACGAAGCTTACGGCCCCTCTGACGAGGCATATATGTATGTAAATAGGATTCGTGAAAGGGCTATGCTGCCAACTGTTCAGGATGCATGGACTAATTTTTCAGTAAGACCGGAAAAATATACTACCAAAGACGGCTTCAGGGAAATTATACAAAATGAAAGAACTATAGAGCTTGCTTTTGAAAGTCAGCGCATTTTTGATTTAAAAAGATGGAAAACAGCACCTGAAGAACTGAATGAAAGTATTAACGGTTGGGATATGGATCAGGAAAATATACAGGCTTACTACAGGGAAAAGCAGTACTTCCAAATGAGCTTTTCTTTGAAAGATTATTTCTGGCCCATACCTCAAAATGACCTGCTGCGAAATAAGCGCATTAAACAAATACCCGGATGGGATTAATTTTTTAAATAACTCTGAATATGAAGTATCCTAACCCTTAGCATTAAGGCGATGATTTAGGGATATTCCATCTGACAATTAAAAACGATAAAAAATACACAGATGAAAAACTATAAGTATTTCTTCATAGCAACAATATTGTTATTTCTTACAGCATGCCAGGAAAAAGATTGGGGGCCGCTGGACAATGCAACAGGAAAGCCTGCGGTAGTAACCAATATTATCGTAGAAAATGCCCCTGGGGGCGCTATCATATATTACAGCCTGCCTAACACGGGTTCTGTGACCTATGTAAAAGCCGTTTACAAACTGCAAAACGGTACGGAAAAAGCCGTTATATCTTCTGCTTTTAAGAACAATATTTTAATAGAGGGATTGGCTGATACTTTAAGACATGAAGTGCAATTATATACTGTTAATAAAAGTGAAGTTGTTTCTGACCCGGTTATCGTTTCTATACAACCTCAAAAGCCGCCAATTTTAAGTATATATGAATCTTTACAGGTCAAAGAAGACTTTGGTGGTGTTAATCTCAGGTTTGAAAATCCCTTAAAGAAGGAAGTAGTACTTTATGCATTTATAAAGGACAGTACCAATACCTGGAAAAGCCTGGATAGGCTCTATACACAAGCAGAATCAAGAAGCTATAATATCAGGAATATGCAACCTGTGCCTACAGATTTCGCATTTTTTTTCAAGGATCTATGGGGTAATTTTTCCGATACGCTTTATTCAAATCTTACTCCCATATACGAAGAGGAGATTAATAAAAAACTTTGGAAGGTATACAAACTGCCTAATGATCATAACACCAACTATTGGGCTGGATTAGAAATACATAAACTTTGGGATACTTATGTAGGATGCAATACCTGCAGGTACCTGGCTAATGATATACCGGTACCTGATATACCGAATTGGTTTACCATAGACCTGGGCCAGACAGTGACACTTAGCCGTATTAAAATCAATCAGTATACAACAGCCGGATACGCTTACAACACCGGTGCGCCACGAAGATTTGAAATCTGGGGTATACAAAATACGCCTCCATCCGATGGAAGCTGGGACGGCTGGGTGCATCTTCTTGACTGCGAATCAATAAAACCCTCAGGAATGGGAATAGGTACCGTTACAGCAGAAGATTTAAGTTATGCCAATGCCGGAGAGAGCTTTGATTTTCCTCCGGGCACACCGCCTGTGCGATACTTCAGGTTTAAATTATTAGAAACCTGGGATAAAAGAAATAACCTGCATCTGGCAGAGATCACCTTATGGGGCCAGGCTATAAAATAAAAATCCAAACAGTATCAAATGGAACAATTAAAGGATTCGGATGATCTTAATAGGGTAAAAGTTATGCTCCCGATTTCTTTAATAGTCCATTACAAAAACTTAAAAATATACATATGCGACTCAAAAATATAGGTGCAATTGTCACGCTGACCATTGCGGTGATAATATCGGTACATTCATGTAAAAAAGTAGATGACAATTATAAACAATTTTTGGCAGGAGGTGAAAGAGTTTATGTAGGCAGGGCAGATTCCATAAAAACATACGGAGGGCAAAATCGTATCATGTTGGAATGGCTCCTGATATCAGATCCTAAAGTTACCGGCTACAAAGTTTTTTGGAACAACGGTAAAGATTCTATCTCAAATCCTGTTCAGAAAACAAATGTCATAGACACGGTAAGATTAATGATCAACAATATGCCCGAAGGCGCTTACTTCTTCGATATCTATACTTATGATAATGAAGGCCACAGATCAGTAAAAGCCACTGCATACGGACGTGTATATGGCTCAAATTATCAAAAATCATTATTGGCAAGAGGCGTAAAAAGCTCTACGCCTTATGATGCTTATGGCACGGTAAGACTCACATGGTCAGACCCGGACGAGCAATTCGTAGGCGGGCAGGTAAGGTACAAAACTTTATATGGCAATGATACTATTATTCCTGTAATTAATCACAAAGACTCTATCTATACACTTCTTCCAAACGCCACAACAACATTCCAGTATCGTTCTATCTTTAAACCGCAGCCAACAGCCATAGATAGTTTTTATTCGTCCTGGACCACTCAAACAACTCCAGTGAAAGTTACGGGTTTATACATGAAAAATTTTGAAGAGCCTTTTGTGCGCGCTGCCTGGGATGGCGCCAGGTGGGGCACATTAAAAGACTGGATGGTAAATGCGGCAGCAAAGAACAGGGGAATATATGGCTCATACGACAAATATCAAAATGGCGAATGGTTTGGCTTTGAAAGGTGGGTTGCAGCAGACAAAACAATTGTAAATGGCAAGGCATACCAAACTGTAAAGCTGCCAAAAGGAAAATATGCTTTTTTTATTTATAGAAATGCCGTAACCGGCAATGCCAATGGCGGTAATGATCAAAGATACATTGTTGTTGCCGGCGGAAATACACTGCCTGACATTAGTAATATCTCTACGGCCATTGCCTCTAAATCATTTGCAGGCCTGGCAGAAAATGCAACAGCGTCTGTTGAGTTTACTTTAGACAAACCTACGGAAGTGTCTTTAGGGGTTGTATTATCTTTTACAAGTACGAGTCAAAACATGCGAATGGCAGAAGTAGGAATACTGCAGATGCCTGAATAATTACACAATATGCAAAAAATATTTTATGGTATTTTCCTGATTTGTATATCAGGAATGAATATTCATGCACAAAATGTAGCAACGGTCCGGGAGATATGGAAGACTTTTCCAACTTATGAATTTTCAGACCCGGATCCTGTACCATCCTTTTCAAAGCTATACCCTTATTTCAGGTTTGATGGCTTTACATCTAAGGCAAAAGATAAGCAGTGGAAAGTAGTACAGCTTGAAAATGATTATCTGCGTGTTGAAATAATGCCGCAGATAGGAGGCAAAGTATGGTCTGCTTACGATAAAATAAACCGGCAGTATTTCATCTATGCTAATAATGCAGTAAAATTCAGAGATGTGGCTATGCGTGGCCCGTGGACAAGTGGTGGCATAGAATTTAATTATGGCGTTATCGGCCATACGCCCAACACGTCCACACCGGTAGATTATTTAATTAAAACAGGCGAAAACGGTAGCGCTTCCTGTGTAATTGTAAGCTTCGAAATGCTTACACGCACACGCTGGAGCGTGGAAATAAAGCTTGAAAAAGATAAGGCTTACTTTACAACCGCTTCTTTTTGGTATAATGCCACCGCAGAAGAAAAACCATATTATCACTGGTCAAATGCCGCTGTATCTGCAAAAAAAGATCTTGAATTGATATATCCCGGAAATGCCGGTATCGGCCACCTTGGCGATAAAATTCAATGGCCTTACGATTCTGTCAATAATAAGCAAATATCTTCCTGGAAAGAAAACAATTATGAAGGATCAAAATCTTTCCATATTGTGGGCAGCGGTAAGCCATACTTCGGCGCATATTGGAAAAATAATGATTATGGCATGATGCATTTTACCAAGCGTGATGAAAAGTTAGGAAGGAAAATGTTTTCCTGGGCGCTGAGCGATCAGGGTGATATCTGGGAAGAACTGCTGACCGATAAAGATGGGCAGTATGTAGAAATGCAAAGCGGCAGGTTATTCAATCAAAATTCAATTCCAAGCAGTCTTACACCGTTTAAACAAACAACCTTTATTCCTTATGGGGCAGATACTTGGATTGAATATTGGTATCCTTTTAAAGGTACTGGCGGCGTTTCAGATGCTAACGATGCAGGCGTAATTTTTTTGGCGAATGATGAGCTTACAATTTCTCCACTCTGTTTTATAAAAGATACGCTCCTTATACAAGATAGCCTGGGCAATGTATTGTTTAAAGATTTTGCCGCTTTAAAACCATTGCAGACAGCCAGTTTCAGGATAAATAGCAATATGGCTGCTCTGAACAACATAACAGTTGTTGTTGGTGAGAAAGTATGGCGGATCGGCACGCAGGCATTACAGCGGCCTTTAACAAGCCCCGGGAATTTTGACTGGAATGATGTTTATGGATTGTATATCTATGCAAGAGATCTGGCCGGCTTACGCAATTATTCAGAAGCAGAGTTGTACCTCAACAGATGTTTGCAAAAAGATGGCAACTATGTACCCGCTTTGTCTTTAATGTCGTACCTGCAATATAGAAAAATGAATTATGATACTGCTTTTTATTTTGCTAAAAAAGCATTGAGCATTGATACGTATGACGCCCAATCTAATTATTACTATGCTCTTGCTGCAAAAAAGAAAGGTAATACAGCAGACGCTTTGGACGGCTATCAAGTAGCCGCGCTAACCTCTGAATACAGAAGCGCTGCATATACCGAGATGGCTAAATTGTATTTGAAACAAAAAGACTATGCACATGCTTTGGAGTATGCTGCTAAATCCTTAATCAACAATCACCATAACATAGATGCATGGCAATTGCAATTTTTAATAAACCGGTTGCAAAATAAAAATAACAAAGCAGTAGAAAAGAATATTACGGTTTTGGAGCCGCTCAATCACTTTTTACTGTTCGAAAAATACATGGAGCATAGGTCGGAAAATTATAAGGAAGCGTTTGTAAATAGTATTACCAATGAATTTCCCTTCCAGACATTTTTAGAACTCGCGCTCTGGTATTACCATGTAGAAAGAGTTTCAGAAGCAAAAGAAGTGTTGCTGCTGGCTCCCGTACATACGGAAAAATTTTATTGGTTGGCTTATTTTAATAAGGACAATCAATCAGGTACCGCTTATTTAGAAAAGGCAGAAGCATCGGAGCCCGGTTTTGTTTTTCCGTTCAGAGAAGAAGCGAATGATATGTTAGCCTGGGTAATAAAAAATTCCCACGATTGGAAACCTGCCTATTACGCGTCATTGTTACATCTTTCAAAAAACAATAAAGACAAGGCGGCTTCATTATTGAATACAATTGAGCAACAGCCGCGCTTTGCACCGTTCTATAGTGTAAGGGCAGCCTTAAATACCGACTCTGCTGTTGTGGAAAATGACCTGCAACTCGCAGTAAAATATGATGAAGATTCCTGGAGATATACCAATGCGCTGACAAGGTTTTACTTATCAAAACACAACTATCAAAGCGCATTGAGTGTGATTGAACCTTTTTATAAAAAACACAAAGAAAACTATATTTCCGGGATGCTGTACGTACGCACTTTGTTGAGGAATGATCAATATGCGGCGGCTAACAATGTTTTGTCATCTCTCAAGATCCTGCCGTTCGAAGGAGCGCTGGAAGGGCGAAGATTGTATGAAGAAACAAAACTCCAATTAGCGCTTAAAAGTCTTCAGCAAAAAAAATATACACAGGCCATTAATTATATACGTGAGGCACGATGCTGGCCAAGAAGCATGGGTGTAGGCAAGCCGTATGACAATATGATTGATGTGCGTGCGGAGGATTTTATGCAAGGGTTGATTCTGCATGAATCAGGAAAAAAGCAAGCTGCCGCCCAGTTTTTCGAAAAAGTTGCTACAGCAACCATAGCTCTTCCCGGTGATAATAGTTTGTTGCAGGTACTGGCATTATATTATAGAGGGGAAGAAAAAAAGGCCGAAACGCTATTTGACAAATGGAAAAACCTTCAGAAAAAGGACACGCTCATCAGAAGTGCTGAAGATTTTGTGATAAAGAATAAGGATTTAAGCAGAGGTATAAATTATGCTGCACTCAACGGCTTCTTTAAACTGATATCTGTAACGGAAGATGAAAGATTGTTTTAGTAAAAAAGTTTAATAAATAACATCATGGAAAAAAAATTAGTTCTGTTTTTGATTTTATTAATGAGTATCAAAAGTTATGCGCAAAGTGTAATTATTTATCAGGTAGATCCGCTGGATAAAGTTTTTAAAGAAAGGGCCTATTTCGATTCGCGAAAAGACACTTTGCATGCCGCAGCTGGGGAAACTGTTTCGGTTCAGTTAGTGGCAAAAGCAAACAAAGAAGTAAAAAATCTTGCTATTGAAGCCGTAAACATTAACAATGGTGCCAAGAAATTGTATGCTAAAAGCGGCTGGGTTACTTATGTGCCTGTAGGCAGAAGCTATATTCCCGCTTCAAGAGATATCTTACATTCTGTTTCAGGATATTTTCCTGATCCCATCGTGGATGATACTACATTGAATTTGAATACAGGCGAAATAAATCCTTTATGGATATCTGTGCCTGTACCTGTAAATACACCTTCGGGGATTTATAAAGGCAAAGTACATATTTCCGGAATGGTTAACAAGAGGAAAGAATCCTTTCAACAGGATTTCGTTATTAAAATTTATCCGGTAAAAGTGCCGCAAACTTCTTTATGGATTAGCAATTGGTCTAACCATCCTAACACCAAGTCACTGGAGCCTTTAAACAGGGGAAATAAAGTAGAGGCTTTTTCACCGCTGTATTGGGAGCTTGTTAAAGTACATGCAGATATGATGGCTTCGCACAACCAAAATGTGAACCGTATATACCCGTTAAGAAATACTGGCTTCCGGATTAAAGATGGTAAATATACTTTTGATTTTACCAACTTTGATAAAGAAGTAGAGATATTTGAAAAAGCTGGTGTCCTAAAACGTATAGAAGGCGGCCATATAGCCTGGCGTTCAGCCGGTTGGGATGATCCGTTTTTTGTGGAGGTGATACTGGAAAACAATGAAGAAAATAGGAAAATACAAAAATCGCATTTGCCGGACGACAGGCATGATGGTATGCGCTCTGTGATACTGCCATTAAGCGATAAGCGTGCGCAAAATTTCTTAGATCAGTTTTTGCCTGCTCTCAGGGACCATCTGCAGCAAAAAGGATGGCTGCATAAATATATGCAACACATTTCAGATGAGCCTACGGCTAAGAATTCTCCTTCTTATTTAGAAATAAGCCGCTATGTAAAAAAATATATGCCGGATGTAAAAATCATGGAAGCTGTACTTACATCTAAAGAAGTAAAAGATGGTATAGACCTTTGGATTCCTGTATTGGATGTGTATCATAAAGATTATAAATTTTACCAGGATCTGCAAAAAAACGGCAAAGAGATCTGGTTTTATACCTGTGTGGGCCCAAGAGGCAATTATGCCAACCGCTTTATAGAACTACCGCTGATACAATCAAGATATTTGCATTGGATAAATTATAAATACGGTGCTACAGGGTTCCTGCATTGGGGTTTAAACTATTGGGATGGCGGCAACCCGCTGATAGATGATGCTTCCAGGGATCGCGGAAAGCTGCCTGCCGGGGATGCGTATATTGTGTATCCGGGCTACAGGAAGTTGTATACCTCTATACGTTTTGAAACCATGCGCGATGGAATATATGATTATGAACTGTTGAAAATGCTGGAAAAGAAAGATCCTAAAAAAGCCAAAGAATTTGTGGACGACCTCATTAAAGGGTTTAATGAGTATGACAATAGTGTGATGTATTTCAGGAAAATAAGAAAACAAATGCTTGAGCAACTCAGTATATAGTTCAAGTGCCGGCTAATTCCATTATTTTTTTATAAATTAAAAAATATAGCATGTTGGAAATAATAAATTGTATCAGCCGTGCCACACGGCGGAAAATAAAAAGCGCTTTAATAATATGCTTTTTTATGGCTGCTTTTTCCTGTAGTAAAAATAACGGCGAAAAACCTCAACCTCCGGTTGGCGCCATTATTTCACTGGCTGATCCCACTATATTTGCAGATAAAGGAGTTTATTATTTATATGGTACCGCAGATCCAGATGGGTTTAAGGTATATACTTCGCGCGATAAACTCAATTGGAAAAAAGAAAGCTACGTATTGAGGAAAGGTACTGCATATGGCACCCAGGGTTTCTGGGCGCCACAGGTATTTTCTTACAATGGTTTATATTACATGGCTTATACGGCCAATGAAAATATTGCTATTGCTTCGGCTCAAAAGCCTACAGGAAACTTCACCAACGAAAATAAACCATTACCTTCTTCATTGAAGCAAATTGATCCCTTTGTGTTTGTTGACGGAGGAAAAATATATTTGTACCATGTGCGGCTCAATAAAGGCAACAAAATTTATGTAGCTGAACTGAATGCAGATTTTACTTCAATCAAAGAGGAAACTTTGCGAGAATGTATAGCAGCTGAAGACGGATGGGAAAATACACAGAAAGTAAGCTGGCCGGTAGCAGAAGGCCCCACGGTTTTTAAACATGAAAATCTGTATTACCTTGTCTACAGCGCCAATGATTTCCGGAATCCTGATTATGCTGTAGGCTATGCAGTAAGTGAGTCTCCGGTTGGGCCATGGAAAAAGTATGAAGGAAACCCTGTCATCTCTAAAACAATGTTGGGCATTAACGGGACCGGCCATGGCGATATTTTGTTTGAGCAGGATAAAATGCAATATGTGTTTCATACACATGAATTGAATGAAAAAGTCGGCAATAGAAAAACAGCTGTTATTGATCTTGTATTTAAAAATGTAAACGGTAAAAATATTCTTACGGCAGATGCAAAAACTTTCAGTTTTTTAAGAACGGCGAATTAAGCCTACGGTTTGTAAGAATGGCGGCTTGTATTATCTGGTTTACAGCGGGAATAATTCCCGCAATCCAGATTATGCTGCAGGCTATGCAGTGAGTGATTCTCCGGTTGGGCCATGGAAAAAGTTCGAGGCCGGCCCCATCATTTCAAAATCAATAATAGTCGTTAATGCAACCGGTCACCCGATGTTTTGTTTGAGCAGGGTAGCATGCAAAAATGTGTTTCATGCACATGAATACTAAGATCAACACGCTACGCCGCAATTCACGTTTTGTATACCCTGCGGGCTGTATTCTATTCGTCTATCAAATTAAACTGAAATATAAAAATACACATGAAACAACCATAAGCAAAGTTGCATACCAACCGCGGATGAATAAGCTAATTCCATGTGACCATTAAAAACAGCCGCAAAGCGGCGAACTAAAATATATACATATGAAAAAAACTGTAAAGGCTCTGCAAGTAGTTTTCCTATTGCTGTTTTTTATTGCTTGTAAAAAAGCAAGCAACTCAAATGAAATAATTGTACAACCCACTCATGCGGTAAAGTCCGACAGTATACCAGAAAGTATATATCGTATCAGGAACTTCATATCAGAAGAAACAAACGGTTTTGCAGTAGATGCATCCGGATCCTTAGTACAGCAAACGGTTTGGTCGCCTGAGAATACGGCACAAAGATGGCATATTATAGCAGTAGAGAGTAAAGTATATAAACTCATAAACGTGAATAGCAACAAGGCATTGGAAGCTGCAAAAAGTACAAATACTTCCGGTGCTCAATTACAGCTGAATACCGATAACGGTTCTGACCTGCAAAGGTGGAAGTTTGTAAAAGTTCACAATAATGTTTATAAATTAGTCAATAAAGCTACCGGCTTGTATGTTGGTATAAATGGTGTAAATATTGTACAAAAAACATTGTCCAATGGTAACGCACCTGAAGACCAATTTGTACTGCATAATTTATATTTTAAAAATCCTATCGTAGAAGGCGGATTCGCCGATCCATACGTAGTTTATAAAGATGGTTATTATTACGCGATGACTACTTCAGGCAATAATATAAGAATACGGAAGACTAAATATATGTCGTTGCTGAATCAGTCTGAGAACAGGATAATATGGACACCTGCAACCGGTACAACATACACGTCCAATATATGGGCTCCCGAGTTACATTATCTTGATGGCAAATGGTATATTTACTTTGCTGCCAGCGGCGCAGGTGTGGGACAAAGAATGCATGTTTTGGAAAGTACAAGCCAAGATCCTTCTGCCAGAAGCTGGATTTATAAAGGAAAGATCTCAGACATTTCTGATCAGTGGGCAATAGACGGAACAGTTTTGAAGCATAATGGTAAAAATTTTTTTATTTGGTCAGGTTGGGAAAGCGAAGCAACAAAACTAAAACAGCATCTCTATATTGCTTCAATGTCTAACCCCTGGACAATTTCAGGCGAAAGAACTAAAATATCTTCACCAACCAATGTTTGGGAAAAATATGAAGGCTCTGCTAATGGCGATTTTGTTGGAGCTACCGGGGTAAATGAAGCACCTATTATATTAAAAAAAGATGCTGAAAGTACGGTATATCTTATATTTTCTGTTAGCCGGTATAACAGTGATAATTACAGTCTGGCCACAATGAATTTAATCCATGGCGGAGATCCCGTGAACGCTGCGCATTGGGTAAATAAAAAGCGGGTGTTTACCAGTGCAAATGGTGTTTATGGGCCGGGCCACAACAGTTTCTTTACTTCCGGATCAGAGCATTGGATATTTTATCATGCAAGAAATACAGCCAATACTCCTAATGGCAGCCGTACGGCAAGAATACAGAAAATAAGCTGGGATGCCAATGGTGCACCCATATTCGGCACCCCAGTATCTACCTCTTCTCAATTAGAAATTCCTGCGGGGGAATGAATCAGGCATTAGATATATTTAAAAATAATTTTTAATTATCATAGTTATCCATATTAATAATACACAAATGAGATTATCTAAACTATATATTTTTATAATAGCAACGTTTGTTCTTTTTAATGCGTGCAGAAAAAGCACGGTTCAATCTGACGGATTCTTAGAGGCGGCTTCTGCCTCTATTGCTCCAACGTCAACGGTTTCGCTTACTTCAGCTACGTATGCAGCGGATGGAATCTACCGTATACGCGGATTGGTGCCCGAAACATCCGGCGGCCCAGTTATGGAAGTGGTAGGTATGAATGTGAATAATGGTGGTCTTTTGCAGCAGTGGAGTTGGTTTCCAAACAATGGACAAAAATGGCGCGTAACCAAGGTCGATGACATTTACTATAAAATCATCAACCTTAACAGTGGTAAGGCGCTTGATGTACCCCAAGCTACAACTGAAGCCGGACGCCAGTTGCAACAATATACGGATAATGGCACAGATGCTCAACGGTGGAAATTGCTCAATGTTGCTGCTAATACCTATAGGTTGGTTAATAAAGGCAATGGGATGCATGTTGCTCTGGAATACAACAATGCTAATAATGGTACCAGAATAGTACAGAAGCCGGCTGGGAGTTTTACTGGAACAGAAGATCAATTTATTTTTCATAACCTGTATTTCCAAAATCCTATAGTCGCTGAAAGTTTTGCCGATCCGTTTGTAACACAAAAAGACGGATATTATTATGCTATGGCCACCACGGGGAGCAATATTAGAATAAGGAAAACAAAAAAGATGTCCTTATTATCACAGACCGCACCTGTCACAGTGTGGACGCCTCCTGCCGGCACTGCTTATTCAAAAAATATATGGGCACCCGAATTACATTATCTGGATGGAAAATGGTACATGTATTTCGCAGCAAATGATGGAACTGCAGATAACCACAGGATGCATGTTTTGGAGAATGCCAATAACGATCCTGCAACAGCTAACTGGGTTTATAAAGGAAAAATTGCCGATGCTTCTAACCAGTGGGCAATAGATGGTACCGTGCTGGTGTCTGGTACTCAAAAATGGTTTATTTGGTCAGGTTGGGAAAGTACCGCTACAAGATTTAAACAGCATCTCTATATTGCTTCAATGTCTAACCCCTGGACAATATCAAGCGCAAGAGTTAATATATCTTCTCCAACCAATGTTTGGGAAAAATACGAAGGCTCTGCTAATGGCGATTTTGTTGGAGCTACCGGGGTAAATGAAGGCCCTATTATTTTAAAAAGGGCTTCCGGAAGTACCTGGTACCTGGTATTTTCTGTTAGCCGCTATAACAGCGACAATTACAGTCTGGCCACTATGAACTTAATCGGTGGCGGAGATCCCATGAACGCTGCTCATTGGGTAAATAAAAAGCGGGTGTTTACCAGCGCAAATGGTGTTTATGGGCCGGGCCACAACAGTTTCTTTACCTCCGGATCAGAGCATTGGATATTTTATCATGCAAGAAATACAGCCAATACTCCTAATGGCAGCCGTACGGCAAGAATACAGAAAATAAGCTGGGATGCTAATGGTGCACCCATATTCGGCACCCCAGTATCTACGTCTTCTCAATTAGAAATTCCTGCGGGGGAATGAATTAACGATCAGATATTTTAAATAATTTTAATTACCAGGTTTATCCGGGTACAAATCTTTATGTAATAATATCTATACTACATATGCCATTGAGTGAAAATGCCGCGTCTGCGCTTCCGCAGCCCATTCTTTTGTTCAAAAATCTAAGCCCTCTTTCCTAATGCCTGAAGCCGGATCAAAATATTCCTGCGTAGCTGTAGCAATACACAACAGCCAGCGCTTTCAATGCATTCATCTACAGGTGAAATTACTTTGCAAAAATATCCTATGATCCGCAACTGACCGTTGGTGAATATCCCATCCTCAAATCCT
>NZ_JAOTPL010000022.1:0-36609 GCF_025631005.1 Haoranjiania flava | reverse complement strand
CGGTTGGTATAGATTCCTAATCTTTATGGCTATTTCATCTTGATGTTTTGTAAAACGCCTCTGCCTGTGCAAAGGCGTTTGTTTAGTTTTATAGTTAGATTTTAATTAAGACAACCGAATCGTTCATTTCATTACATATTTATCCCGGCGCACATCTACAAGACGCATGCAATGGGCGTTTGGTTGCCTGGGTGCTAAATGATATTTGCTGTATCGGGCTTAATAAGCTCGCGCTGTATTTTTTTGTACTTTTCCTGCTGCTCTTTTATCTTTTGTTCCTGCTTCTGCAACTTAAGCTGCAACTCGTTTGATTTTCTTACAAAACTGGCTGAGTCTACTTCCTCATCATCTACATAGTACTTTGTTTCGCCATTGACAATTTCCTTTTTAAATGATATATCATCGTCTATATCTATGCTGTTGTCTTCATTATCATCCACATTATTTACACGCACCAGGCCTTCGTTGGTCATGATGTATTCTGTGTTGGTTGCGAAGTCCGCATGCCTTCTCCATCTTACATTGCCAAAGGATACGTTGGCCATACCGTAATAATCATCATTGATCACTATTCTTTTGCCTACTGGAACCGCAATGGTTATTTCTGCCTGCTGGTTCCTGAACTTGTTATTTTTGTCAATCAGGATTCCTTTGTTGATTTTTAAGACACTGTCTGTTTGTGTAATGGGAATATTGATTTTGCCGGCCCATTCATTAGCTTTAGCCTTACTGCTGCCGTCTGCTGATTTTTGTAAATAAACGTGGTAATTGCTGTCTGCTGATTTCTCTATATCCAGGTAAAGATTATTGATGTAAAATTTATCTTTCAGCCTCCAGGGGAAGATTTTGAAGTATTTCTTAAAGTAAAGTTTGGTTTCATCCTTCTCAAAATCAACTGTGAGCTTGTTTACAGAAGGGTTAGTCAATGCAATGATCTGACGCGGTACTTCACTTTCGTATTTTACATTATTCAAAGACGATACCAGCAACGCGATAAATGCAATAAGCCCTACAGTCCAAAGCATCAGGAAAGAATTTCTCAGCGCCGGCTTTTTGTGTTTATAGCCGAATATTCTTCTTACAGTCCATATACAAATTCCTATTACAGGCACCCATATAAAGCACACCAGTGCAATGGTAGCAGCTACACTTTCCCAGCTGTTTTCAAAAAACAATTCAGAATAGGGCAGTGCAAATAAAGAAGCCAGTCCAATGCCTGCCAGAACAGTGACTACTGTGAGGATTACAAAGCCGAGGATAATGTAAGCTATGAACTTTATAATGGCTAATACTATGTCGCCAAATGTTGAGCTGCTGCTTTCAGGCACATAATTCTTAGCGGGATAGCTATGTTGCGTATTAACTTCTGATGCCTCAAAGGAAGTGCCGGGGCCGTTGCCAGCCTGGTCCTGCACATAAGTTGCTGCTTTAGTTACTTTTTTTTTATCGTCGAAGCCTGCATCCTGTACGGTTGTTTTAATACTGTTCAGATCAATGTTTTCGCCTTTCATGGAAAGAAAATCAGAAGGGCGTTTGGCATAAGGCACCACGATCAGCAGTATCAGGTAGGTAAGAAAGGTAAAGCCGCTAAGGCCCCCGCTGAAAGCACCGAGATCAATGATCCACATAAACGATGGCGATAGCAAACCGAGCACAAATATCAGTCTTACCAGCCAGATCTCCATGTTGAAATAATGAGCCAGCCCGCTGCAGACACCACCGATTGTTTTGTGCATCGGGTCCCTGTAAAGCTTCCTGTAAGAAGAGCCGATGTCTTTGGTAGTAGTGCCGGGCAGTGCTGCCCAGAGCACAATGTATACAAGTATGCTCACCCCGTAAGCAAATGCCAGCAATACGGTAAGTATTCTCACAAGCGAATGGTCTATGTTCAGGTAGTTAGCTATGCCCGCGCATACACCGCCGATCTTTTTATTGGTTTCATCCCTGAATAATCGTTTTTTGCCAAACGGGTTGGTGCTGCCTGTATTGTTTATTGCAGTATATTGTGTTGATTCGGCCTGGTGTGAAGTGGTACTGTCTTCCAGGTGCGGAGCCGGATCTTCGGCTTCCTGCAGGTCTTGCGGGCGGCCGATGCTTCTGATGATCGCTTCCAGGTGCTCATCGGTTACACAGGGATTTCCTTTTTTTATAATGTCGTCGAAGAGTTCGGAGATGCGCCATTCAATGTCGTTGATGATTTCATCGCGGCCTTCTTCATGAGCAAAATGTATCCTCAGGCTTTCTACATATTGTTTCAGATGTTCAAAAGCCGACTCTTCAATCATCACTACTCTTCCCTGAAAATTTATATTGATTATCTTTTTCATAATGATACTGTTTGTTTGTGATTGGCTATAGTTTAGAATGATAATTATTTTTCAAAATCCGTATTGGTTACTTTATTTACTGCATCGGATAGTTCCTTCCAGGTTTTTTGTAGCTCCAGGTAAAACACCATGCCTTTATCTGTGAGGCTGAAATATTTCCTGGGCGGGCCGGAAACGCTTTCCACCCAACGGTAGGAAAGAAGGTCGGCATTTTTTAGCCGCGTCAGCAGCGGGTAGAGTGTACCCTCCAGTACGCTGAGGTTTGCTTCTTTTAATTTCTCCAAAATCTCACTCGGATATGACTCCTGGTTTTTGATAATGGAAAGTATGCAAAACTCCAGCACTCCCTTGCGCATCTGGCTCTGTGTATTTTGTATATCCATGATTATCTGTTTAAAATGATCTTTATAGAACTTGACAACACAAAGATATATGCTTTTAATGATACTATGCAATGCATAGTACTAATCGCAAATAAATTATTTAATTTACAATTTGTAAATTATTATAAACAAATATCTTGAAACTTAAAACAGTTATTTATTTTACAAATATTTAACAATTTAGTCGTATAAAATTATTGGTTCTTGTTATTTTAATTTTGAAATTTTGGTATAATCTTTATAAAATCGATATAATTCAAATAATTTTCTTGATTTCATTTTTAAGTATTACTTTTGCACACGAATTAAAAGAGTAAAAATTAAAAATTTCAAACGGAAATTTAAAAAAAGTTATTAAATGGCTTATTTAACGAAAGAACAAACTGCAAATATTTTTGCTGAATATGGCGGAAAAGCTGAAAACACAGGATCTATCGAAGCTCAGATCGCCTTGCTAACAGAGCGCATAAAAGGTATCTCCGCGCATGTAAAAGACAACAAAAAAGACTTCTCTTCTCAACGTGGACTCATGCAAATGGTAGGTCAGCGCAAACGCTTACTGGCTTACATGCAGAGACACAACCTGCAGGGCTATCGTGCTCTTATTGAAAAGTTAGGCTTAAGAAAATAATTTATCCATGTTATTGCTACTATTCCCAACCGGCCAAAGCGTTTGTTGGGAATAGTTTTTTGTGCTTACCTGTTTTAAGACAAATATTTGATAAATATTGGCTGCATGTGTAGTTATTGCTGGCTTTTTTATAAATTTCCGTTCGATTAAAAAGAAAAATTATGTTGACACAACCGTTAAGTGTTTCCTTTGATTTAGGCGGTGGTCGTGAAGTGACCATTGAAAGCGGCAAACTGGCCCGTCAGGCAGACGGCGCAGTGACCGTACGCCAGGGAAACAACGTACTGTTGGCAACCGTTGTTGCCAACAAAGAACCGCGCCCGGGACAAGACTTCTTCCCCCTCAGCGTGGATTACCAGGAAAAATTTGCCGCTGCCGGGCGTATTCCCGGGAGCTTTTTCAAAAGGGAGGCGAGGCTCAGCGATTACGAAATTCTTATCAGCCGCCTCATAGACAGGGCATTGCGTCCGCTGTTCCCCGACGATTATTTTTGCGATGTGCAGGTGCTGATATCACTCATATCCAGCGATGAAGAAATTCTTCCCGATGCGCTTGCCTGCCTGGCAGCTTCAGCAGCGCTGGCAGTTTCAGATATTCCCATTAAGGAAATAATCTCGGAAGTAAGAGTAGCGCGCATCGACGGTGAATTTATTGTAAACCCCAGCCGCTCGCAGATGGAGAATGCAGACATGGATTTCATGATTGCTGCTACAGAGAAAAACCTGATGATGGTGGAAGGCGAAAGTAAAGAGTGCAGCGAGGAAGACCTGGTAAAAGCATTGGAAATTGCCCACGAAGCTATTCGCGTACAAATAAAAGCCCAGCAGCAGTTAAGAGAACTTAAAGGCATTACCGGCAAAAGAGATTACCCGAAAGCAGAAGATAATACGGCTTTAAGAGAAAAAGTAAATGCCTTTGCTAAACAAAAGGTATATGATATTGCTAAAGGAAAATTAGCTAAACACGACAGGGGGTACAAATTCAGTGAGGTAGGGGATGAGCTGATGAAGCACCTCGAAGAAACTGCTACTGAAGAAGAACCGTTTACTGACGATGTTAAGAAAAAAGCAGCAGAATACTACCACGATATCCAGTACCATGTAGTACGTGATATGATCCTGGACGACAGGACCCGCCTGGACGGCAGAAACCTGGATGAGATACGCCCGCTGTCTATGGAAATAGATGTATTGCCTACGCCGCACGGCTCTTCCTTATTTACACGCGGTGAAACACAATCGTTATCTACCGTAACCCTTGGCACACCACAGGATGAGCTGTTGATAGAAACTGCACAGACATCCACCGATGTGAAGTTTTACCTGCACTACAATTTCCCGCCGTTCTCTACAGGAGAAGTAAGAATGATGCGCGGCCCCGGCCGTCGCGAAGTAGGACACGGAAACCTGGCTATGCGCAGCCTGAAGCAAATGATGCCGAACGGCGACTACGCTTACACTGTACGAGTAGTGAGCGACATCCTGGAATCTAACGGCTCTTCATCCATGGCTACGGTTTGTGCAGGCTCGCTTGCATTAATGGATGCCGGTGTTCCCATTCCGAAACACGTAAGCGGTATTGCTATGGGATTAATTACGCGGGAAGGAAAATATGCCATCCTTTCAGATATCCTCGGCGATGAAGATCACCTGGGAGATATGGACTTTAAAGTTACCGGCACCCGCGATGGTATCTGCGGCGTACAGATGGATATTAAAGTTGACGGCTTAAGCATGGACATTATGCGTGAAGCGCTCAACCAGGCGAAAGCAGGCCGTTTGCATATCTTAGACCACATGTATGCATGTGTACCGGAAGCACGCGAAGACGTGAAGCCGCATGCACCGCGCATGGTGAAACTGATCATTGAGAAAGAATTTATCGGCGCAGTGATCGGCCCCGGCGGAAAGGTAATACAGGAATTACAGAAAGAAACAGGCACTACCATCAATATTGAAGAAGTAGGCGAATACGGTGAGGTAAGCATTTTCTCCAGCAACAAAGAAAGCGTGGAAAAAGCAGCTGCTACCATCAAGGGTATTGTAGCTGTACCGGAAGTGGGAGAGGTGTATGAAGGTAAAGTAAAAGGCATTAAAGAATTCGGCGCTTTCGTAGAATTCCTGCCTAAGAAAGAAGGCCTGCTGCACATTTCAGAAATAAGCTGGAAACGCCTGGAAACAATGGAAGGCGTATTTAAAGAAGGTGATACCGTAAAAGTAAAACTCATAGGTATTGACCAGAAAACCGGTAAATACAAACTCAGCCGCAAAGCGATGATGCCAAGGCCCGAAAGAACAGAGCAGAGAGAAAACAGAGAGCCAAGGGAACAACGTGAGCAGAGAGCCCCGAGAGAAGACAGGCGCTTCAATGAAAGAAGAGAGCCGCGTAACGATGGCGACAGCCAGGCCCCGAAAACTGAGGAGTAAGCCATATAATTATTCTATAAGCCGGTGAATTTTTTGCCGGCTTTTTTTATGGCTATCACCAACGCATACAACAATAAAAACAAAAAAAGTCTGCTAAAAAATTTGGAGATAATAGGTTATAAATTTATCTTTGCACTCCCAAAAGGGAACTAAGGATGGCCGATGGTGTAACGGTAACACTACTGTTTTTGGTGCAGTCTTTCTTGGTTCGAATCCAGGTCGGCCAACAAACGGAAAAAGGATAATTCGCAAGAGTTATCCTTTTTTTATTCCCGGTAAATTTTTTTTTAAAACTACAGGCCTCGTAAGCCGGATTCTGTTTCTACATTATCATTTATCTGCCCTTTGCATTACTGCATTGGTGTAGCTGCCTACCCTGTAGCATCGGACGAACAGCCCTCAAACGCTACTATACATGGCATTACAGCGCCTAAGGTTTACCCTGAAAATGTGTTGCCACACTTCCACGTGCGCTCTTACCGCACATTTTCACCTTTTCTCTGCGGTGCAGAGTAGTTATTTTCTGTGGCACTTGCTGTTCCCGTCTGAGACGAGACCCGGCTGTTAGCCGGTAAGCTGTTCTGTGCTGTCCGGACTTTCCTCTCCGTTTACGGAGCGATAATGCGGGCCTGTAGCTCTGCAAAGGTATACAAAAATAATGGGTATTAAAATCGCCGGGAGGCAATAGAAAAAAGGTGCGAGACGATGACATCATCACTCCATAACTCCATAACTATTTATCTGTACCATCTCAACCAATCAACGCCTACACAAATAAACCAACATCATCACCATAACTCCATAACTTGATAACCACTTATCTAACATCAGCACTAATTAAAAAATATTTCCGTAGCGCCAAAACCAAAACGCGGATCATATTGGTTTACAAAAGATTTTACTTCCGGTCGGCTTTTAAGAATGGCATGTATTTCATCCTTTAATTTTCCTTTGCCTACACCGTGTATCACAATGAATGACGGGAGGTGGCTGTGTTGGGCCAGGTCAAACCACTTTTCAAACTCTTTCAGTTGTATGGTCAATATTTCAAAATTGCTCAGATGCTTCCAGCTATCAGTGAGTTTTTCTATGTGAAGGTCTACAACAGATCGGGCGGCAGGCATTTTACTCCTCGCCTCGTGTGCGCTGTATATCTTAAAGCCTGCATTTTTAAGCTTGCCCAGGTCAAGGCCGGCAGAAACATGCTGTTCCTCTTCTACAGCATCCGGGTAAACGTCAAACAGTTTGTACGAAAGCGTTGGCTTGTTGTCTTCTTTCATGCTTTGTACTTTATGAAAAACCTGCTTAGGTTTCAGCTTCAGTTCGGCTTCAAAGTATTCAGCTTTTTTCTTATCTGCTTTGGCCGGTGAAAACTCAAAGGCAAACAGCGGTGAATCGCTTAGCTTGGAGAAATCCAGGTCGTGCAGGTACACGTCTTTCTGTGGCAGCACGTCGCTCTTCAATTCAAAATCTACATAGGCATTGGCTTCCTGCCGGTAATAAAACTGCAACGCATCGTTGGTCTGGTTTACCAGGTAAATTTTAAAATAGTCCACCATATCATCGCCGAATTCATCAAAAGAAAATTTTGGCAAAAAAGACAGCCATACACCCGATGCTGCTTTCACTTCATTGGTCTGAGGTTTCTTTTCTACCGGCACCTGGTCTATGTAGGTTTTATCCGGCTTGGATACAGGAAACAGTTTTTTCTCAGTAAATCTTTTAAAGTACGGAAAATCTATCTGGTCTGTGTACATGGGAAACTTCACGCCCCTCACTTCCACGATCACCATTTTATCATCCACAATTTCTTTGATCCTGCCTTCTTCATTGGTTTGCAGTACTACAATTTCGTCGCCTACCTGGTATTTCATTGCTTACTTTCTTTTAGTTAGCCGGCTTTAAAAATTGCGGCAACTGTATTGTCTGCGGCAACTTCGGGCCATGTTTCTATTAACGGCAAAGGTACAGTAAAAGATTTTTTTATAAACTATATTGGCTTTGGGTTCACAACTTTGCCACGCTATTTTTGTTTAATGAATTATTGATTACTTTATAATTATTTGATTACTTTCGCTTAACAATTAATGAATTTGGAAAAGTTAGTAATCATACCCACTTACAACGAGAAGGAAAACATTGACAACATTATTTCTTATGTTTTTAATATGGATCTCAATTACCATATTCTTGTGATTGATGATGGTTCTCCCGATGGCACAGCACAAATAGTGCAAAACCTGATTGATACAAAATATGCCGGCACGCTTTTCCTGGAACAGCGAACCGGAAAACTTGGCCTTGGCACAGCCTATATCCACGGCTTTAAATGGGCGCTGGCAAAGGGTTATGAATACATCTTTGAAATGGATGCAGATTTCTCCCATAACCCCGATGACCTGGAAAGATTGTACAATGCCTGTAAGAACGAAGGGGCCGATGTGGCTGTCGGCAGCCGTTACGTAAAAGGCGGTGGCTTTATCAACTGGCCTGCAAGCCGCATCATGATCTCTAAAGGCGGTTCGTTGTATACGCGCATGATCACGTGGATGCCGGTGAAAGACCCTACTGCGGGCTTTATCTGCTACCGCAAAAAAGTATTGGATACCATCAACTTCGATGAAATATCTTTTGTAGGCTACGCATTCCAGATAGAAATGAAGTTCGCTGCCTGGAAACTGGGCTTTAAAATAAAGGAAGTGCCCATTGTTTTCCAGGACAGGACAGAGGGCACCAGCAAAATGAGCAAGGGTATTGTAAAAGAAGGTATCCTCGGCGTGCTGAACCTGCGCTGGCAAAGCATGTTTAAGAAATACCGCAAGCGCATGAACAACAACTAATCTACTGGTCGGTTTTCAGTTGCAGCTTTTCTCCGGCAAAGTATACTTCAGCTTCATAGCCTGTAGGACGGTAATATTCTGCCAATATAGCTGCTATTTTAGTTTTAGAACGGTTGATGTTGGTAACATTGTTTTCCATCTGAGAACGCGACTGGGTGTAAAGTTTCTGTTCTACCTTACTGAAATACGCATTATTCTCTGCCTGTAACCATCCCTGGTTGGTAATAGAAGATACTTTGTCCATACGCATTTCATAGCTCAGTAATTTTGGCTGGGGCAGCGAGATCACTACTTTTTTATTTTGCTCTTCTATTTTTATTTCCTGTTTATCCAGGTCAACGCCATATTTGGCTACGTATGGCACGGTAATGTTGACTGTGTTTTCCATAAACAGTTTTTTCAGGTTGTCTGTAATGCTGCCGTCGTTTGCCACGTTTGAGCTTTTTATGCTGGCATTTCCCTGCACTTCGAGTGTGGACAATTCAGATATCTGGCGTATAATAGTGGCATTAGTAGCAATATTTTCAATGGTGGTTGAGCCGCTTTTTCTGCCTAAGAAAAATGCCAGTACGGCAATCATTACTGCCAGTATAAAAATTACAACAAGCGAGGTGCGCGTACCGCGGTTTGAGTTTTGATTCATAATATATTAGATACAGTTTCGCTTAAAAGATTTAATGATCAGAATTCACTGAAGTCAATATCAAGCAGTTCATATTTTGTATCGGTAACAAAAGTATAGTGCCACCACTCATTTTTATAAGCTTTGAAACCAAAGTGTTCCATAATATTTTTCAATAGTGTGCGGTTGCTGATAATTTTCTGCGGCAATTTCATGTAATCGTGGTGCGCTTTTTCACTGAAATCATCGAAATGAGAAGGCATTTCAAGATTCCTTCCTGTTTTTAAATCGTATAAAGTAAGATCGACAGCAATGCCGCGGTTGTGATTACTGCCTTTAGAAGGATCTGCTACATAATCAGGATTCTTTACAATCTTCCACATTTTTACAGATACGCTGTGCGGCCGGTAAGCATCAAAAATTGTTAGGCCTAAACCAGACTTTTCAAGAGAATCAGCCACCGATTTTAGTGCCAGGGCTGCAGGGCGTACCAGCAATGGTTTGGGGTTCTTGTACAGAATATGGCCTGTAAAATTGTTAACAGAAGCATAAAACCACTGTGTCCGCAGGTTGGGGACTATGTTAAAAAGGTTGACCAGTGAATCTTTTTTGGAAATTAATGCTATAACTTTGTCCTCGCCTTTTTGAGGAACGACGTTTTGTTCATTGATTTTTGGGTACAGTGTATGGGTTGGGGAAAAACATTTCCCGCTATAGTACATAAAATTCAAAAACGATGCCAAAACAAAAGAGATGTATATGGTTTTTGAAGTTTTCATAAAATGGAAAATAAGGAAACTTCAGCATAAAAATCGATTTTTTAACCAAAAAAAGACTATGAAATTTTCCTTCTGCTTAGTAAGTATTTTCCTGATGAGTTTTACGAGTCCCGAAAGAGCTACATCAGTATTTAATACGCCAAAGCTAAAAACCGCGAATTTCGCACCCCCTTCCGACTCTCTTTCTCTGAAGAATTTCAGGAATTTTAAAGCTAAAGAAAACAGGACAGCCGAAAATAATAACAGCCTTATCAAGAAAATTGTTTCCGGTAAATCAATGACGGGTACAGCTACCTATTATGCCAAATATTTCGAAGGCCGTAAAGCAGCCAACGGAGAAGTGTTCAGCCATTCAAAAAATAATGTGGCCAGCAACTTTTTTAAACTAAACAGCTGGGTGAGGGTTACCAGCCTTATAAACGGTAAGTCAATTATTGCAAGAGTTACTGACCGCATGCATCCGCGTATGGCAGCAAGAGGCCGCGTGGTAGACATTACTTCCGAACATGCCCGCGTCTTAGGCTTCTACGGCGGCGGCATGAGTAAAGTAAAAATAGAGGAGGTAAAACCCGGTACCGAAGAATAAATTTATTTTTTCCCATAGTATGTATGTAATAAAGTCCGGCTAATTAACCGGACTTTATTATTTTTGTGACTGTTAAGCATTTGAACAATGAAAAAAATCCTGCTCTTAGCATTGCCTGCTCTGCTTCTTTTCTCCTGTAAAAACAATGAGGAAACAGACCCGACAATGGACAACAACACATCCATGGTACGGCCGCCACTGTCAATTGAATATGATATTGTAAATATTTATCCGCATGATACCACTTTTTTTACACAAGGGCTTTTTTTTCATGAAGGTCAATTGTATGAATCTACGGGTAATACAGGCACCAGCTGGATGTTGAAGACAGATTATAAAACAGGTAAAAGCGAGAAACTGGCTTCGCTGCCCGCGCCTTTATTCGGCGAAGGCTCTGTTGCGCTGGGCGGTAAAATTTACCAGCTCACCTGGACGCATAAAAAAGTAATGGTTTATGATGCAAAAACCATGAAGCAAATCAAAGAGCTTTCATGGCCGTTTGAAGGCTGGGGGCTTACCACAGACGGCAGGGAACTGATCGTAAGCACCGGTACAAGTGAATTGTATTTTGTAGATCCTCAAACTTTCAAGATTAACAGGCAGCTGACCGTAAACAACAATTATGGCCCTGTAGCGTCGCTCAATGAACTGGAATATGTAGATGGTTTTATTTACGCCAATGTTTTCCTGAGCAATGATATTGTAAAAATTGATCCTTCCAACGGCTATGTGACAGGCAAATTAAATATGGTTGGGCTGCTGACTGCCGATCCCAAACCTTTAAACGGTACAGAAGCCAGTATAGACAATGTACTCAACGGCATTGCCTACAACCCGGCCACCAAGACATTTTTCGTTACCGGCAAGAGATGGTCTAAAATGTTCGAGATCAGGCTGCTGTAATCTAATTCCAAGTTTTTAAATGAGGTGTAATGCAAATATCCTGCACAGATAGGGAATTGTTTATATTTAAGAAGATAGGCGCTGCTGCGGCACAGGCAGGTTATCCTGCTTATGTAGTAGGCGGTTTTGTGCGTGATAAATTGCTGCGCAGGCCAACCAAAGACATTGATGTGGTTTGCCTGGGAGATGCCATCCATTTGGCAAACGAAGTAGCCGGCAGGTTTGGCAGCCATAAGCCTCCTGTTTCCTTTTTTAAAAATTTTGGTACCGCACAGCTAAAGCTGCCGGATTATGAGGTGGAGTTTGTTGGGGCCAGGAAAGAAAGCTACCAGAATAACAGCCGCAAGCCGGATGTGGAGCGGGGCACCATGGAAGACGACCAGCAGCGCCGTGATTTCACCATCAATGCTTTGTCTGTAAGCCTGAATGCAGATGATTACGGCGAGTTGATCGATCCTTTTAATGGGCTCAGGGACCTGTCTTTAAAAATTATAAAAACACCGCTGGAGCCGGGCATTACTTTCAGCGATGATCCTTTGCGCATGATGCGCGCCATACGCTTTGCTACACAGTTGAATTTCTCTATTGACGAAAAGACTTTCCAGGCCATTATGCAGCATAAAGAAAGGATTAAGATCGTATCACAGGAAAGGATCACCGATGAACTCAACAAGATCATGCTTAGCAAAAAACCATCCATTGGCTGGGACCTTTTGTTTAAAAGCGGCCTGCTTGAAATAATATTCCCTGCATTTGCTGCCATGGCCGGCGTTGAAAGGAAAAACAATATCGGGCATAAAGATAATTTCTACCATACTTTGCAGGTGCTGGACAACATCAGCAGAGAAACCAGGGACCTTTGGCTGCGCTGGGCAGCGCTTCTCCACGACATCGGCAAGCCTGCGGTAAAAACTTTTGATGAAAATGCCGGGTGGACTTTCCACGGCCATGAAATAGTAGGCGCTAAGATGGTGAGTAAGATCTTTTCTAAACTAAAGCTGCCCCTGAATGAGAAAATGAAGTATGTGCAAAAGCTCGTTTCCCTGCATATGCGCCCCATAACCCTCACGAAAGAAAACATTACCGACAGTGCAGTGAGAAGGTTGTTGTTTGAAGCCGGCGAAGATGTTGATGACCTCATGACGCTTTGCCGCGCGGATATTACCAGCAAAAACAGGCTGAAAGTAGAGCAGTACCTGCAAAATTTTGAATTTGTTGCCAAAAGAATGCAGGAGGTGGAAGCTGCAGACCAGCTCAGGAACTGGCAGCCGCCGGTATCAGGAGAACTGATTATGACTACCTTTGGCATTGGTTCCTGCAGGAATGTGGGCATCATTAAAGATGCAGTGCGCGAAGCAATCCTGGATGGAGAGATCAGCAATGATTACGAAGCGGCATACCAATTGATGCTTAAAAAAGGAGAGGCGCTGGGCCTGAAAGCTGTAAATCATCAAAACCAAAACTAAAACACATGGCTTTATTAAAATTCAGGATACATCCCGAAGAAGATGATACTGTATATCGGGACGTGATCATTAAACATTCCCAAAACTTTGAAGCGCTGCACAACATTATCCTGGATGCTTATCTTTTCGATAAAAAACACGAGGCTACATTTTACAGGAGTACCGAAGACTGGCGACGCGGCAGGGAAATTTCTTTACAAAAATATGATAAGGAATACCGCGCTGAACCACTGCTGATGAGGGATACGAAGATTGCCAGTGAAATTTTTGATACCAATCAGCGCTTTATTTATGAATATGATTTTACCAAAAAATGGGTATTCTATGTTTCTCTGATATCCGTGATCAGGGAGGAGGACAAAACAAAACAATACCCGCTGGTAAGCAGGGTAGAAGGCACCGGCCCGCAACAGTACAAAAAGGGCAATGCTGCCATGCCTGGTAAGCAATTTATAGACATCGAAGAGAAATACGACCTTCATAAAGATGCAGAAGGTTTTGGCCGGGAAGGAGAAGGCCTCGAAGACATGCCAACAGACACAGATGATGAGTAGGAAAGCCCTGTGAAAATTGCAAATATGTTTTTGCTGAAATATTATTTTATTCCTAACTTTGCATGTTCACTATTTCAATCTTTGAATGAATTTAGACATACCTCCCTCGAGTATCCTGTTAAATACTCTCACAACCGATGCTGTTAGCGGTTGGAAGATTGCTCTTACTATATTCCTTGTTTTTCTCAACGGTTTTTTTGTTGCAGCAGAATTTGCTATCGTAAAAGTGCGTTCATCACAGCTCAGCGGCTCCAATGCATCGCCTAAGATCATTAAAGCAGCCAAGCTGGTAACCAACAACCTGGATAATTACCTGGCTGCCACACAGCTCGGCATCACCATTGCGTCCCTTGGTTTGGGATGGGTGGGCGAAAGCGTTACAGAAGGATTGCTGCTAAAGCTGATGTCTTACTTTCCGGCTTTGCAAACTGTGATCAACCCGCATACCTGGGCTCCGTGGGTAGGCTTTATCATTATTACCATATTGCATATTGTTTTTGGTGAACTGGCGCCAAAGTCTATAGCCATTCGCAAGGCAGCGCCTACAACCCTGGCGGTAGCTATTCCGTTGCGGGTATTTTATTACATGCTGCGACCGGTTATTTATATAATGAATGGTTTTGCTAACCTGATCCTGAAAGTGATAGGCATTGCACCCATCAAAGAACAGGATATTCATACAGAAGAAGAGATCAAACTGATTATTTCTGAAAGTGAAGAGGGCGGCGCTATTGAAGACTCAGAAAGAGAACTCATCAACAATGTGTTTGATTTTGACTCGCGCAGGGTAAAAGACATTCTCACCCACAGGAAAGATTTAGTTTCCTTTGACGTGAACACACCATTTGAAGAACTCACCAAAAGCGTGATCACCGAAGGATATTCGCGTTACCCCATCTACCAGGATACGCCTTCTGATCTTATAGGCATACTCAACATCAAGGATGTATTGCTATATTACCAGGATAAAAAAGAATTTAATATCCGTGAGGTCCTGCGCCCTGTTTTCTATATCCCTGAAAGCATGAAGATCAAGGATCTCTTAAAAGCTTTCCAGAAAGACCACGTGCAGTTAGCGGTGGTAACCGATGAATACGGCGACATCGCCGGAATAGTAACCATGGAAGACATTCTGGAAGAACTCGTTGGCGATATCCAGGATGAGCACGATGCCGAACAGCCCATCGTGGAGAAGCAGGCTGATGATTCTTACATTGTAGATGCACACGAAACGCTCGAAGATATCAATGAATTCCTGCCCCGTGCCCTGCCTGTAGAAGAAGACTATAATACCCTTTCCGGGCTAATCACTTACGAGCATGGTTCAGTGCCTGTGGAAGGCGAAGTGCTGATCCTGGAAGGCTATGAAATGATCATCCTTAAAATGTACCGCAGCTCCGTAGAAAAGGTACGCATGCGACTGCTCAGCAACGAAGAACTGGAGCAATACGAAGAAAGCAGGGAAGAGTAGGAGGAGAGAAGGGAGAATATATGATTTTATTTCCCGTACGTATCTTTTTTATCCCATATAATTCAGTACGCAAATACCAGCTTAAGCTGTTCGAACGTGTGTTCCAGAGATTTGCAATCATTTGGATTGTGATATCATTCCCTGCCATTTCGTAGTGGTATGAATTACCCGCATCCGGTAAGAATTTGCAATGCCTTGCAAAGTTTTCCGTGCTGTACTCAAGTTGGTAACCAATGCGCCAGCCGTTAGCTTGCCTGGCAAGCAAAACAATAATAACAGGCCTGACAGTATCTGCAAGGCCTGAAAAATGTCTCTTGTTACATACATTGATACTATCTGGATACTAACGTAACTATTTAATTACACGAATTTTTCATAAATTTTATTAATGATCTTCCGGAAAGACGATATTTATCCTGTAATTTACCAGGATAAGCCGGCAACATACGTGGCAAGTTGCAGGCTGCGGCAAATATTCTCCGCATTCCTGGCTGCCTACGGATGTAGTAAAAGCGTTCGTTTATTCAGGTCGTAGATAAAAAATGCTGGTAGAAAAATGTCCTGACAACTAATAGTTGTTGTTTTACTACCATAGGTAGTCAATTACAACTAATTCTAACAGTTATTTCTTGGGTTCAGTTTATAACTGCAAATATCTTTGCATGACATAAAAACTCAAAACAAAATCCTATGGAAAGTAAGATGATCGGAAGTAAAATTGCCGAGGCACGAAGAAAAATAAACATGTCACAAGCCCAGCTTGCTGCCCGTTTGTTCATCAGCCAGCAAGCAGTGGGGAAATGGGAAAGAGGAGAATCCATGCCTGACATACTCACTTTAGGTCGTCTTGTTGAAATTTTTGGTGTTGACCTGAACTATTTTTCAGCCAGCATAAATCCTGCGCCTGGCAGTGCCGTCAAGACGCCGATATCTACTGGGGTGAATGCAATGGATAACCCGGATGAAACTTTAGAAAAGCCAAGGAAAAGGCGTGGTTGGGATATGTCTTTAGGAAATTGGGTAGATGCGGATTTTTCCGGATTAAAAAACCTGCAGGAGAAATTCAGTTCTTCCAATATACAACGCTGCAAATTTATAGATGCGGATCTGTCGGAACTTATTTTAAAAAACAATCATGTTGTCAGCAATGACTTTTCGGATGCTGATATGTCCAACAGCCATATTCAGACATCTCATTTAGATAATAATGTATTTAAGCATTGTCAGTTGAAAGAGACCGAATTCTCTTTAAGCCATATTAAAAACTGCGACTTTTCAGGCGCAAACTTTACAGGCGCTACATTTAAATCCAGTGTATTCGAAAAAAATACGATCACTAATGCAGTGTGGCAACACAGCTTCTTTATTGCTATGCAGATTGAGGATATTATTTTCAATGGTGCGCTAAGCAATTGCTATTTTGCAAACTGTGCTTTTAAAAAGGTGACATTTCAAGACGTAATATTGACGAACACTTTCTTTAAAAACAACAGTTACTTAAAACGCATTCAGTTTATTGATTGCAAGGCAGATAATATCAGCTATGCATTTTTGAAAAGCGGAAAAGCAGATGTATCCGGCATCAGTGTAATAAATAAATAAAACTACCACAGGATAACCTGTTTAAAAAACAATGATCAATAGGATGTTCGTTTCCATCTTAAAACCACTATTGAAGTTTCTAATGGATGCCCTGCCGTTTTTATGGTAAATACTTCAATAAAATCGATTATCATTTGCATGATAATGCTGTGAACACAAGAGATTGAATCATAGTTATCCCTCCAAAAGCAAGTACCACGACATTGGATTATAAAAACTATATAATGGAAGAAATTCTTGTTTTTAAAACCAACGCATCGCGCAAAACAAAACTAGAAGATTTGCACATTTTATTGAGTGCTGATCCTCGAATTAAAAGCTGGAATTTTGATTTTTGGGATCGCGATAATATTTTCAGAGTTGTATCATTGGGGATTACAAGCCAGGAGATAATAGAAATTTTATATTCTGTAAATATCCTGGCGTCTGAGCTGCTGTAATTTTTAGTGCCATGTAATTTAATAGAAGTAAGTATTCATTGCGAAGTCCCTGGTATTCTTTAGGGGTCAAATACAGGCTTGTTTGTAGGTTGCATTCGGATCAATTTGATTCATTTTGCGTTTCGCCATGTATGTTAAATGTGCACTACACATGTCTTAATGCAACATATCCCGGATTCTTAGTTGATTATACTGCTGAAGTACAATTGCCGTAACATTGTACAATACATTTGCGAATAGCACCAGTAAGCCTATAAAAATTTTACCTGCTACAATTGCGTGTGTTGCTGAAAACAGGAAAAATAAAAAGCAAGCCCAATGAAACCTGTTGTACATAGCTATAGTAAGCAAGTATTTCTTTGCATCATGCATGCGCGTGATGGTATGGGATTGGTTTTTGCCGGGTAGCTTTCTGGCCAGATCACCGTTCTGAACAAATTTCCGGATCGTTTTTACTTTTAATCTTTCATAAAAACTGCGGCGGCTGCTTAGCTGCAGCAAATCATAAACTCTGTCCGGAAGGAAAGCTGCAACAATACTTACCGAGGCGGCTACTATAAACCACCGGCCTACACCTGTATGATACCAGTAATGCACGAGCGGGTAAAAAGCAATGATGCTCCAGAAAAAATTCAGGATATGGTTAAATGTAGTTCGCACGATTATTCATCAAGGATTGATATCAATATGTCATTATTATGACTTTTAATCAACGCTATTATTTTTTCGCAATCTAAGGATTGCGCTTCTACTCTTAAGATTTTATCACAATCCTGCAGATCAAAATTTAACCTGTACCCCGGAAAGGCTTCTTCAAGACACTTCTGGATTTTCTTTGCAATTTTTCGGGAATTAATATTTGTTTTAAAAACTTCTACCAACTTTTTGAAAATTAATAATATTTTGAATTTGTTTGGTATGCCTTTGAGTATGGAAGCATATAAAGCTAAGCCACTCATAACGTGTAAGCAATCCTACTGTAGGAAACTCTCTATCTAAACATATGGCATTCAGATCTTTTTGTGCTGCAATTAAACACAACTTTTTACGTATCGCTTTTATTTGATTTATTAAGTCATGTTGCTTGTAATCAAAGCCTTGTGGCACAAGAGCAGGATCTGCTTTGGATTTTTCATCCATATTTGAAAAGATTTCTTTCAAGATGGCAACTTTTTCATCTCGCTGTCTTGTTGAATCGCCCGTTTTATTATCCGGGATTCCGTTCCCGCAAAGAACGATGTGTTCTACAACCTGTCCTGCCGACCAGCTATCTTTAAAAGGGATGTTATTCAACATAGTATCACTGGTTTTTGACAGGATGTTGATTAGATCATCGAAAGTGCCATGTAGGTTGTCTGATAAGCTATTCATTAGTTTTTATGGTTTGAAGTAATAAAAATAAAGTGTTTTTTAACTCCTGAACTTGACATAAGACAATAAAATGATGCTCCATTCATTTATAGTCAAAGCAAATAATCAGTGTTTAAAGTGGATATAGTTTCTTAAAACCATTATATACTGCCTGATGAAAAACCGTGGCGTGGTATTCATCGCTTATATGGTCAAAAAATGCAGTAATATGTTTATTTTGGCTTGCTATATTGTAAAGTGTTTTTGCATCTGCAAACATCTTTTTATCTTCCGATTCATTAGGCGCTCCGATATAGACTTTAACCTTGTTGTCTAAACTTTCAATTTTGTCTTTTTGTTTCAGCAATGATCCGTCATTCCACCATAGGCTGGGGCTAACAATGATGTAATTGTCAAATATATCAGTATGTGCCAGTAATATTTCTGTAGCTAAAAGGCCGGCTAATGATTCGCCTATGACCGTTCTTTGCAAACCGGCTCTATATTTCGCGTGCAGGTAAGGCATTAATTCGTTTTTAAGAAATGCAATATAATTTCCAGAGCCGCCATACGCCGCGATAGCTTCTTTTTTGTAACCGTTTTTTTGTATAAAGTCCAGGCTGGTAACTGCAAAAGTAAAGTCGCGCTTTCTATTGGTGTTTTCGATACCAACAACTATTGATTTTGGAAAACGTGCAATCCACGGCTGTGTGTAGTAGCGTACTATACCGGCTATGTGTATAAAATCTTCTTCTATACCGCCGTCAGGGATAAGTATTACAGGGTATTTCAACGTGTCTTTGAAGTTGTAATTTTCAGGCAGATAAATGTTGATCTTCCTGTCTTCACGAAGTATTTTTGAATAAAACTTTTCTGTTATGCCAATATTCAAAGGCGCGCTTATTATCTGTGCAGCGACGTTGCGGCAGCAAATCAATGCCAGTAATACGGTTATAAATCTGATCGATGTTTTCATTGTAATGGTATTAATCAGCAGTTTTTCCAGGCCCTTATTTCTCCGTGATGTAGACAGGACACAGTAAAACATTGCAATTGTTGTTTTTATTGAACAGGCAAAAGTAAATGCCCCGGGTGGTAAAAAATTGTACTTTGCCGACAAAGCAATTAAAGCTTATTGCCTGAAGTGTTATCCGGCTCATAAACCAGTTGCACAACGCCGGACCTGAAAACATTTGTGCCGATTAGTCTAAGGCTTATGCGGTTTTGAAGGTCTTCGAATAATGGTTTTCCGCTACCTAACACCACGGGGTGAAATGATATCCTGTAAACGTCAATAAGGCTTGCCTGTATAAAGCGCTTGATGAGCCCGGCGCCGCCATACAGCCATATATCTTTTCCCGGCGCACGTTTTATTTCCAATACCTTTTCTGCCATATCTGTGTTTATGAATGTAGCTCTATCGTCTTTGCGTTCTTGGCTGGAAAAAACATATTTTTTCCTGGAATGAATACTATTCCAAAACCTTATTTCTGAGGAGCCGGCACCTTCTTCCGGTTGATAATTGCCCCAGGCATCGTAGCTAACCCTTCCGTAAAATATCGTATCGATAGATGATAAAAAGCCTTCAAAATTCATATCGTCGTCCATAATACACCAGTCAATTTCCTTGTTGGGACCTTCAATAAAACCGTCGAGGGATACAGCCAGGTCTAAGATTATTTTTCTCATTGTGCTTAATTTATCTGTAAATTTTATTATCAGTCAGCTAATCTATAATACCGCCTCCTCCCTGCGCACGAAGCGCTTGCAGGCCTGACTTAATTGTACTGATTTCTGCGGCTGAGTGGCCCTGCCAGACTGTGACTTCACCGATCACTTTAAACGGATGTTCAGAGCGGTAAGACATAGTGGGGTTTCCCGGAAATTTTTTATCGGTTACATTCGGATCGTCCTCAACAGGGCCTGTAGCTTCTACCAGATAAATGCGTTGTTTACCGTCGCCGGCAGCAAGTTCTGCTCCCAGCATGGCTGCATGGAATGTTGCAGCAACATATACATGCTTTAAATTTCTATTCTCATAATTAGACTGAAAACCAACTTTAATCAGATCGCCTATTTCCAGGTCTGCCTTTGTACCGTGAAAATACGTTTGCGCAAACGGCGTTGCGATATGAGGGGTTGCGTTCGCTTCCTTTAGTTGTTGCATAGATAATGTTATTTTTTTTGGTTTATGCTTTCTGTTTTCTTTTTCATAATTTCCATCGAGCCCTGGAAATATTTTTCCAGGGTTTGCAGGTCTGCTGCAGAAAATAATTCAAAGAATTGATGAGTATTGTCACGGAAATCCTTATAAAATGGTTCAAGCAGCGCGGTTATTTTAGCAGTATCGGGTATTATGATAATTTTTCGCCTGTCATCTTTATCAAACTCTCTTTTTACCAGTTTCTTTTTTTCAAACCTGTCTATCAACCCGGTAACTGCACCGGTAGTAAGGCCTGTCAAGACAGAAAGTTCGCCCGCCGTCATTGGCCCTTTTTGAATCAGGAATCCAAGGTATTTATGGTCTGTGCCTGTAAATCCCGCTTTGCGGGCAATAGCTTCGTGCATTTGGATGGATGTATAAGCATATTGCTGGCTCAGCCTGTTTACAGATGCAGCCAATTTTCTCTTTGTCATTATCTTAGTATCTAATTATCTTACTTTCAAAGATAATATTTATCTATAGACAAACAAAAAAATGTAGGGAGGGAATGTAAGGGTATTTTATGCTTACTATATTTTTTATTCGCCGGGCATCGCAGTCTCGCGTATTTCAACGCTTGTATTATGCCCGTGTAAGATGGGGCACTTTTTAGCAATCTCAGTTGCTTCCTCCATATTATCGGCTAAAACGATCAGGTAGCCTGCAACTGAATTATTATCAGCTATGTGCGGCGACTCTATTACTTTGTTGCCTGGCATTAATACCCGTCCCTGTTTTGCAAAATGGTTGCCGCCTTCTGCAAGCCTGCCCTTGTCTGAAATGCTGTCGATCCAAAGAGTCCATTGATCCATATAGATTTTCATTTGTTCTTCAGAAGGCTGCGCATCTTTGGAAGTAATATCCATACGGAATAGTAATACAAATTCTTTCATAATGCAATGCTTTAGGTTATTCTTTGATGTATTTTAAACGATCAAAATTAATCAAAGCAGAAGTTTATAAATTGGACAGTTCCGACAAAATCAAAGAATAATGTTTATTGCAGTTTTTTGGTATTTCTTTTGAAGCTGCTTTGGTGATAAACCGGATAGCTGCCTTACGTGGCGTATGAAATGTGACTGGTCTGCATACTGTAAACTATAGGCTATTTCGGTGAGCGATGTAGTGTTGGCAGCTATCTGCTGAAGCGCTTTCTGGAATCTTTCGGTTTTGATGAAGTGCCGGGGAGTAACGCCAACTTGTTCTTTAAATAGCCTTTCAATTTGGCGTTCCGTTGTATTAAACGCACTAACCAGATCTTTTACAGTCACAATACCGGCATTAGATTGAATATAATGAATGAAATTTTTTGCCAGCGCACCCTGCGCGGTTTTCTTATTAAGCTTGTTGAGTAAATACGCTGTAATAATTTCAATGCGTTTCCGGCTGTTTGCAGCAGTAACAACCTCTTCCGTTAAAAAAGGTTCTATGTGATCCTCAATAGAAATCTGCGCATTTGTAAAATGGCAGGCATCCATACCAAATATTTCTTTTATCACATGTGGATAAAATACCAGCCCGAAAGAAGAAAAACTGCAATTATATTGAACAGTAGATGGCACAGTATTCAAACCATGCAACATTCCTATCGGTATCAATGTATTATTGTGTAAAAGGACGCTTTGATTGCAGCCAACCTGAAAAGAGATCCCGAGGCTGTGATCCACATAAGCGTGGAATACAGCAGCAGTGGTTGTGGTCATAGAAACATCCAATGTCCAGAAATACCTGACATGATTTCTCAGTATATCCGGAGGCGGTATGATCTTATAATCCTGCAGCGTTTTTATTTTTTATTTAAACAATACCTTTTTCAAAGGCCCGCACCATCAATGCGCAAGCTTGAGCAATCATCAGTCTGCCGGTTGAGTTATTGTTCAACCTGCAATGTTTTCAACGAATTAAGGTAAGATATTTTTCCCGGTTTTTGATCATTACCCAGAGTATAATAGCAAATATGATCAATGCCATGGGAAGGCCTGAAGGGGCAACGGTGATATGCGTCAGCAAAATTCCAACCATGACAGGAAAAAGAACAATGGCGCCCAATGCCCTGAAACGAGGTATGATAAAAAGTATACCGCCAATTATTTCCACTACACCCACTAAAGGCATCAGCCATATTATTTCCATAATAGCCATATTCATTTTTACCACTTTTTCCGGAAGATCACCAGGCACTGGTAAATAGTTTAGAAACTTGTTCAGCCCGGAGTTGATAAACATTAATCCGCAAAGCAGGCAGAGAACAAAAAGTATTTTAGTTTTCATATTTGAAAATTTAGCACAGGATATTTATTGATTAATGAAAGTAGGTTATTTCATCTCAACGCTGCTTGCCATAAGATAAGAAATCTGGTATAATGTGGAATTGACAGCATGCTACACCTTTATCAATTTCCACCTGCCTCTCTTAAAAATAATATACGATGCAATGGTAATAGCTGCTTCCGAAACAGGGATGGCTATGAAAACGCCGCGTTCCCCCAGATCAAGTTTTTGCGCCAACAGGTAAGCTAACGGTATCTGCAATAACCAAAAACCGAAAAAGTTGATCCAAGTAGGTGTGCGGGTATCCCCGCTGCCATTAAATGCATTCAGCATCACCATACCTACACCATAAAAAATAAAACCGGCAGCCATGATATACATCGCAATTCTTGCAACCCGGCTTACACTTTCCGTTTCGGTAAAAAACGACACCAATACGCCCGCCATCATGAAAAAAACAAGGCTTACAATTACCATGTAGATCACATTGAACCAGACGGTTTTCATTACTGAAGCTTCTGCTCTGTCAGGTTTACCTGCACCTAAATTCTGCCCGACTAATGTTGATGCGGCGTTGCTTAAACCCCAGGCAGGCAACATAAAAAACATCATCAGCCTGAGGGCTGTCTGGTAACCGGCAGAACCTTCATCGCCTCCTGTTATAGCTACCAGCCTCGCCAATACGATCCAACTACAGGAAGCGATCACAAATTGAAATACTCCGGGTGTGGCAATCTTTATCAAACCCTTTATGATTGGCATGTCCGGCACAAAATGCTTCAGTTTTATTTTTATTACTCCTTTACCATAAAACAGATGATAGAGTTGATACAATACACCGATAGTTCTACCTGCGGCAGTAGCAATGGCGGCGCCTGTCAACCCTAAGGCAGGAAGCCCGAGCCAACCTTTGATCAGGATCGGGCAAAGGATAATATTGCAAATATTGGCCACCCAAAGGCTTTTCATGGCTATTGCTGCATTACCCGCCCCGCGAAATACCCCGTTGATAAGAAACAGTAACATAATGGATATACTACTGCCCATCATAATGCGAGTGAAATTAGTTCCATACGCCGCGCTTTCTTCCGAAGCGCCCATCAGCAATAAAATATCCTTAGCATAAATAACTCCTGTAATGCTTAGCAAAATGGTCAAAACCGATGCGGCCAAAATAGCCTGAGCCCCACTGTTTGCAGCCTTTTCCCTGTTCTTTTCGCCAATGCGCCTGGATACAACCGCAGTTGCAGCCATGCTCATGCCAATAGCTATGGAATACATGATGGTGAGCACAGACTCTGTTAAACCAACCGTTTGTATGGCAAAACTGCTTTCTTTAAGATGCCCGACAAAATACAGATCCACCAGGGCAAATACAGATTCCATCATCATTTCCAGCATCATGGGTATAGCAAGCATGATGACGCCTGTAGTAATGCCAATCTTTGTGTAATCAAGTTCTTCGCCTTTAAGCGACCTGATAACGATGGCTATATATTCGCTTATGCGGCGGGTGTTTTTAATAGTATTCATTAATTTGTTAAAAAGGTAAAAGATTATTGCAGGTAAATCAGCTTTTTAAAAAAAAATTAAACAACCTGTTATTTGCAAAATTATAATTTTGGCAATAATGCTTGTAATTGTTCAAGACCCTGTTTAAAACCTTCTTCAAAACCCATTTTAATTAATTCGTCCATTTGTTCTTTCGTTTCAAAACTAAGCTCTGCGACTACTTCAGTACCATTATCAGTTTTAATAAACCTGTTAAACCATTTCGAGCCCGGCATCTCCGTGTTGATGTTCCCGTTTTCGTCACAGAAAGCGTCGTTTGCACTAAAATCTTTTTCAGTGTTGATTTTTATGTATTGCATCAATGACCAATGCTCTTCCTTATCCGGGCCGGTCATAACGTAAAGCCATTGGCCGCCTTCCCTGAAATCCATACTTTTAGTTTTGGCTTTCCATGGACTTGGGCCCCACCACTGGTCAAGTATTTCACTATCGGTGTATGCACGCCATACCAGGCTTACAGGTGCATCAAACTCCCTGGATACTGTAATTTTTTTTGCTGTCACATCTTTGGTGACGATTGTTTTGGTTGTACTCATTTTTTTGGTTTTTTAAGATTTAATAATACATTGTCTAATTGATTAAACCTGTTTTCCCATAATTTCCTGAATTGCTCCATCCATTGATCAACCTCTTTCATTTTCTCCACTTCCAGAGAGTAATGGATTTCTCTGCCGTTTGCTTCCTGTGTAACTAATGCACATTCTGTAAGAATACGCAGATGTTTGGATACAGCTTGTCTTGAGGAATTGAAATGTGCGGCTATTGCAGTGGGTGTCATTGACTGAAATGCCAACAGTACTAAAATGGATCTTCTGGTAGGATCGGCTATGGCCTGAAAAACATCTCTTCTCATTTGCTTCGAAATTCATTGTGAAACTGATTGGTTGCAAATATAAACGCAATTATTTGGTTGCGCAAAATATAGTTTTAATTTTTGTTATTTCTTGCCATAGGGCAAGTTTTTAAAAAAATCAATTTATAAATTAGCCTTAGTGAATAAGTAGGCTGTAAATTTTTTGATCAAACTACCGCGCACTAAAGCTGGTAATCCTTACCCGGCTTTTCCGGCAACAGTTATGTAAGCATAATAGTCCTGACGGGTATATACATCGCTGATGTTTTCACATTTGCACAAATCTTTGAATGTACTGATAATGATTTCCAATTTCCTTACTTTATTACTTTTTGTAAGAATAAGGGTGCGCAGGTTAGCCAAAACTTGCATATTGATTTTGAAACGGCTTGTATCAGCAGGGATTTTGTTAAAAATAAAAGAAGGCCTTCTTACGGAAAGCCTTCAATTTATAGATCATAATAATCCGGTAATTTATTTTCCTCGCGGTCGTACTATTAGTATCAGGAATGAACAACAATAACCTTGTCAAGATAAACGTGAAATCGCTTACTCATACCAATAAATAGGAGCGTTATTAGAAAGAATGTGTGGTATAAGCATTACGCTTCCTTCGACACCCATTCCATAGCTTCCTGGAGTTTTTCCGGGTCATAACCGCGAAACTCGCCGACCATTACTTTACTGAAAATTTCCGTGAATTTCTGAATGCTTTCTTTGTCCGTCACAATGGCGCAGCGGTTCCATTTCGTCAGGTTTTTGATACCGAACCAGGCATCATTCATCCAGGCGCTGAACGTAAAGTTTTTAATGGGTGTGTCCAGCTTCAGCAGGTAATTGAGCTCGTCATATTTGGCGATCTTTTCATCTGCCTCGCGCATTACTCTGTCAAAATCTTCTTTAGTCACTTCTCCTATAGCCTGGTAGGCAACTATATTTTCGGGAGCATTTGCAATAGGTTGTAGCATGTTGTATAATTTAGATTTAAAATTTTCATTGTTAATACAATAATTGTGCTAAACAAGAGCAGATGGAATTTGCCATAAAATTTTCATCGTGTTTGGTAAAATTAACTCGAAAAATTTTATGCACATTTCATAAGTATATTATACCCGCAGCATCTGAAAAACCGGCTAATAAATTCTATATTTGCCACACTAAATATTTACAGATGTATCGTACACACAATTGTGGTGAATTAAGAATTTCAGAAGTTGATAAAGACATTGTTCTGGCCGGATGGGTGCAGACCATACGCAAATTCGGGAGCATTACTTTCATAGATCTGCGCGACAGGTATGGCATTACACAATTATTATTCGGCGAAGAACTTACAGCAACGTTAGACTCGAACCCTTTAGGCCGTGAATTTGTGTTACAGGTAAAAGGTAAAGTTGCAGAGCGCAGCAATAAAAATAAAAATATTCCTACAGGAGATATCGAGGTGCTGGTAGATTCTTTCACAATTTTAAACAAATCGGCAGTGCCGCCCTTTACCATACAGGACGATACCGACGGCGGCGATGACCTGCGTATGAAATACCGCTACCTGGACCTGCGCAGAAATGCTGTAAAGAAAAACCTGGAACTGCGCTATGCTGTTGGAAGAAGTACGCGCAATTACCTGCATGAACAGGGATTTATGGACATAGAAACACCTTTCCTCATAAAGTCCACGCCAGAAGGCGCACGCGATTTTGTAGTGCCGTCAAGGATGAATGAAGGACAGTTCTATGCACTGCCTCAATCGCCGCAAACATTCAAGCAATTGCTGATGGTAAGCGGCTACGACAGGTATTACCAGATCGTGAAATGCTTCAGGGACGAAGACCTGCGCGCAGACCGCCAACCGGAATTTACACAGATCGATTGCGAAATGTCTTTCGTGGAGCAGGAAGATGTGCTCAGCATGTTTGAAGGGCTGGTAAAACGGATCTTTAAAGATGTAAAAAATATTGACTACAACGAGCAGGTGCAGAGAATGACCTGGGAAGATGCTATGTGGCATTACGGCAACGATAAACCGGATATACGTTTCTGCATGAAGCTGGCCAACCTGAAATTCCCACACTATGTATTTCCTGCTAAACAGGGAGACAGCGGCACGATTGCGGGAACGGATTTCAAGGTTTTCAATGATGCTGAAACGGTTCTGGCTATTGCCGTGCCGGGTGCAGCTGAATATAGCCGTAAACAATTGGACGAACTTACAGAATGGGTAAAACGGCCGCAGATCGGTATGATGGGGATGGTAAATATCCGGTACAATGCAGACGGCTCTTTAAAGAGCAGCGTTGATAAATTTTTCACAGAAGATAAGCTTCGGCAGATAGCCAATGTGGCGGAGGCTAAAGCCGGCGATCTTATTTTAATACTTGCCGGCAGGGAAGAGCGTACCCGGAAAGCTATGAGCGAACTGCGCTTGGAAATGGGCAGGCGCCTGGGCCTGAGAAAAGATGATGAGTTCAAACTATTGTGGGTACTGGATTTCCCGTTGTTTGAATACAATGAAGAAAACAACCGCTGGGTAGCGCGCCACCATCCGTTTACATCTCCCAAGCCATCAGATATTGAAACCATGATCAGCAATGATCCCGCGATTGCCGACCCGGAAAAATACCTTGAGCATCCTTATGCCAACATCAAGGCTAATGCCTACGACATGGTGCTCAACGGCAACGAGATCGGCGGCGGATCCATAAGAATTTACCAGAAAGAGTTACAATCAAAAATGTTTGATGCGCTGGGCATGAGCAGGGAAGAAGCCAACGAAAAGTTCGGCTTCCTGCTGGGAGCTTTTGAATATGGTGCACCGCCACATGGCGGTATTGCTTTCGGCTTCGACAGGCTTTGTGCTATCCTTGGCGGAAGCGAAAGCATCCGCGACTTTATCGCTTTCCCCAAGAACAACAGCGGACGCGACGTAATGATAGACGCACCAGCATCTATAGACAGCAAACAATTAGATGAATTGAGATTATCTTTGAAATAAGATAATAAGATCAGTTTAATTTTACAGGCTGATTCTCTAAATCCGGTACTATTACGTTTTTTTAGTGGCTGTACTTTATAATGTAAAATTACTCATTACGGGCACAAGCGGACGCTTGCGCCAGTGTAGGGAATTAGCTAAGTCAAAAAGCAATCCTATTCCACATTTGCAATGTCGAATAAGCTATCAGGAGATTTGAAATCTCCCGATACTGCTTCGTGATTACAAATCGCGAAGAGCGGCGGTTAGAGATGCCCTATGGAACATGCTGAAGAGCAGACTATTCGTGCATTACTGGCACAAGCGGACGCTTGCGCCAGTGGGGGGAAATAAAATTATTCTATATTTCCTAATTTAAAGTATAAATCAAATGTATCTTTATTAACATATATAGTATCATTGTCATTATTTTTATAAATTAAATAAGGAAAAGGGAGATCATCTAAAGTATGTACATACGTCATGTCATTAAATGATATTTCTGGTCCATTAAATTTCCAATTTTTAAAATTTTTGGGGTTAGTAATGAGAGTACTATAAGCTGTATTTAAAAAACCAACATTTTTAAGATAAATACCGCCTCTTATAGTAGTGTTTGCCTTTGTTACTTTTGTTGTATCAATTCTTATCTCTTCATTTACTTTCCCAGCATTTAAATAAAAAATGTTTTCTTTAATTATTAGAATACAAACTGTAGAAAAACAAATAAAAAAATATATAATAATAAAAAGTTTCTGCTTCGTCATAAAAAAAGAATTATTTTCCTATAAGTTTTTTTATTGCTGGTGACAAATCTCTTATTTTTTGTACAGTAACACCTCTGTTTAAATTGATACACCAACTCCAAGCTTGCTATTCGACATTTGCAATGTCGAATAAGCTATCCGGAGATTTGAAATCTACCAATACTGCTTCGTAATTACAAATCACAAAGAGTAGGGACCTTGCCGGACATCTCTAAAAGCGGACTATCTGCATTACTGGCACAAGCGGACGCTTGCGCCAGTGTAGGGGTCCATAATTGACGTAAATCTAATTGTTTGTTTCCGTATTTGACAGGCTCTTTACCCACACGGTTACATTTTAAAAAATATATAGGCTAAAATGTAACTAATGTGCGCTGACATCTGTCCTATAACAAAATACCTTGTGATATCATTCGGTTGCAAATGGCTTGTTGTTGTCAGGGTCAGTTCCAAAGCGTATTACATGTCCATCAGGATCTTTTACATGCATTTCCAACGCCCAAGGATAATTTGTAGGCGGCATTAAGATTGGTACACCTTCAGCAAGTAATCGGTCATATAGTTCATAAATATTACCTTCAAAGCCCAGCCACAGCCAAGTGCCAGATTGGCCTTGTGCCCCACGGCATAAATATATTGCACCGCCATCTTTCTTAATACTGGTAAAATTATCATTACCCCATTCGTCTTCTGTGAATCCGAGGATGCGAGTATAAAACGCTCTGCTCACAGTGATATCTCTCACAGCTAGAATGGGTTGAATCCCCTCTATACGATAAATTGATTTTAGTTCCATATTTCAGATTATTAGTTGGTCGTAATTACAATATGGTCGCATTTCGAGGCATATTGATAGCACTAATTAAATGTTCTCTTCCATATTTGACAGGCACATTATCCCGCTATTCTACATTTGTAAATCATAAAGAAGATAATTTATTGCTCATATTATGACATTAAGTATTCCAAATATACTATAAAATATAATATCATACTATTGAAAGATAATTAAGAAATAAATTGCCTGCTATACCTGCTATTCCACATTTGCAATGTCGAATAAGCTATCGGCAGATTTGAAATCTCCCGATACGGTTCGTGATTACAAATCACGAAGAGTAGGGGGCCATGCCGGACATCTCTAAGAGCAGACTATTCGTGCATTACTGGCACAAGCGGACGCTTGCGCCAGTGTGGGGAGCCGGGGCTATTTTTTTATTTTAAAGCTGGGGGAATAATATTCGCTCGTTATATTATTAAAGTTTCTACCATATATCACTCTTAACCTATATTTTTCAAATTCATATAAATTATCATAATTACGAGAGAATTTCTTTAAATCAAATAAATAGTACTTTTTTTCGTCAGAATTTAGTGTTTTAATCGCTGTTGCTTTAGAAAAAGGATTGGCGATATCTGTTATCAACTCTTTGTATACACTATCTTGATAAAAATCCAAGCTAATGTAGTAGTAAACTATGTTTTTAGAGTGATTTATAATTTCAATATAATTACTACTATCAATATAGTATACGTCTTTAATATTTGACAATGATATTGCTTTATCATTTGTATTGATGCAAGCAAATGATAGTATATTTACAATAAGAAATTTTTTTAAATTCATATTATACAGTATTTACTCTTGAAATATTTTTACCGTTTCGTATTTCCTAATGTTGAAGTATTATTAGAAGGATAATCCTGCTATTCGACATTTGCAATGTCGAATAAGCTATCCGGAGATTTGAAATCTCCCGGTACGTCTCCTCGATTAATCAAAGAGCGGGGAGGCTATTTTGTTCAAAGAACTGTTACAGATTTTCGTATTACTGGCACAAGCGGACGCTTCCGCCAGTGTAGCGGCATCCCGGAGATTTGAAATCTACCAATACTGCTTCGTAATTACAAATCACAAAGAGCGGGGTAGTACTTGCAATTACGAAGAGCAGGTGGAATATTATGTAATAGTTTCTATACCTTTCATGATTTTTTATAATTATAAATAAAGAGGTTTTGCGATATAGCGTCTTACCAAGACTTTACTAATCCCTGCTTCCGGATATTGAGTTTTATAAATTTCAGTAAGATCTTGTGTTAATTCCACAATTTTTGTAGAACCCAGATACCCGACTTTGTAAAGCTGTATGTTATTATTAAAATTCATTGTTAGATTCTCATTATCGAAATGATAAGTGCCCTTCACCCTTGAACCGTCTCTCATCTTAACCTCCAGCTCATCCGATTCAGAATGAAAATCATATACGGTTCGAATAAGAAGTACGGCTGACTTCCATAGTTGTTGTCTCAGCTCTTCAGCTAATTCTTTATCGTTGGCTTCAACAATTGCCTCAAATAGATATTTTTGGGGCACCTCCACCTCTTCCCAGTACCCGGAAAAAGTGCTGACGAAAACATTTATTGACTTTAAACATTTTGAATTATTCTTCAGATGTAAAATTGTCTTTCCTGGTTTAGTACCCTTAATGATAATTGTATGCCCTTTGATAATCGCAGATGCTATTGTTCTGTCATCTGCTTCCACAACTAACGAGGTAGGATCTGAGAAAATTTTTATTGAATCTTGTTGCCCAATCCAGATCGAAATTCGATCTTGGTCGAGTTTAAGCTCTCTCTCGTACTCGTCCTTGCTGCACGAGGTAAAAGCCACAAAGCAAATTATAAACAGATTAAACAATTGAAGTATATTCATTTTTTTTAATTTAAAGTGTACATATCGGGCGCTATGTGTTTTAATAATAATAGATCTTTCTCTTCACCACCAATCGTTTTTTATAATTTTCTATCCTAAATTTTTTTACCCAATTACCTTTTTTATCAACTTCATATTCATACTTTTCATGTTTCTCATATTTTTGCGGGCCGTTGATAAATAAATCACTAACAATAGATTCTTTGTATTCATTTATAAATCTATAATTATTGTAACTATAAGACCTTAAAATATAATTTTTACTTTTATTTTGTTCAAGGTAAGAAATAAGGATGGATGAAATCCTGTTATTATTCGTATACTTTAAGGTGCATTTTTGATATGGTTCGTTTATGTTTTGATTTGACATCCAAAAAAGTGTTCTGTTATAGCTTTGGATAACAAAGTTTTTGTTCAAAACTATGGAGTCAGCTTTATATATCTTTTTACCATTCTCAAAATGTTCTGCTCCTGTAATAATATCAAAATTATTGTAATGATATATAAAAGAATCTTTTCTACATTTTTTTTCTTGATAATTTGGAGCATCGACATATTGACAATCTTGTTCTGATAATAAGCCTCTATCATTGTATTGATATTTACATTCTAATATCAATTTTGAAGGATTAAACTGTTTATATTCGGTCAATCTTCCATCTTTCGAAAGTATTAACAGTTCTTTGAACGACACTGCTTTTCTTTGAGAATTGAAAGATGTTTTGATAATTCGCTTAGCGGGAGACTTTATATCATTTCTTAGGTCTACCTCCACGTAATGAGAAGCAAATAATATTGCATCGTAATTCGTCTGAGCTAATGAACTGTAAGCAATCAAAAGCACAAATAACAATGAGGTATATCCTTTATTTATTATCATTTTATAAAAAATATATTTTGAATACGCATTTCATTATAGGTAGGTAGATTTTCCCGCTATTCTACATTTGCAAATCACAAAGAAGATAATTTATTGCTCACATTATGACATTAACTATTCCAAATATACTATATTATACCTGCTATTCCACATTTGCAATGTCGAATAAGCTATCGGGAGATTTGAAATCTCGCGATACTGCTCCGTGATTACAATCACGAAGAGTAGGGGGCCTTGCGGGACATCTCTAAGAGCGGACTATCCGTGCATTACTGGCACAAGCGGACGCTTGCGCCAGTGTGGAAGATAATTAAGAAATAGATTGCCTGCTATACCTGCTATTCCACATTTGCAATGTCGAATTAGCTATCGGGAGATTTGAAATCTCGCGATACTGCTCCGTGATTACAAATCACGAAGAGCTTATGAGCAGGTTAATTGAATTTTTAATACTTTTCACTAAAAATAAGAGAAAATGAATTTTGAGGGGCAAACTGTGGGGCAAATTTTTAAAATGCATAAACGCCTGATAAACAAAAAAGCCCTGAAACGTAGTGTTTACAAGGCTTTCATGTTGCTCCTCAGACTGGACTTGAACCAGTGACCCTCTGATTAACAGTCAGATGCTCTAACCAACTGAGCTACTGAGGAATGCTTTGGGAGTGCAAATATAAAAGCATTTTAATTCTTTCCAAAAAAAACTAAAGCTTTTTTTAAAAACCCATATACATCACTTCTTTAACTCAGCTACGGCTGCTTTTACCGTAGCATTGGTATAGTTGCTGATAATGAAATAGCCCTCATTGCGCCACAATTGCCTGCCTAAAAAAGCCTTGAACATATCCAGCAGTTCCTGTCTGGCAACAGGAGCCAGCGATGAAATATCATAACCCTTGTTCAATGCATACAGCTCTATATTTTTCCAGTCATTGTCAGATGTCTGGAATCTTTTACAGAAGTCATGCGGTGAAGTGTACCGGTGCAAGTTTTCAGCGTTGGCAATATAATATTTGTAAACAAACTGGTTCAGTGAACCGTTCACATAAAAGTTGCGCACCTGCTCCGGAAAATGCAGTGTATCAAATGCTACAAACCTGTCCGGACGAATGGCATCGTGCGAATAAAGCTTTTGCCCGGCTTTATTTACAAATTCTTTCTTTTGCTGGGAGGAATCATTAACGTTGCCAAACTGCTTCTGAATATTTCTGCCCAAAGGCGTGAAGTACCTGGCTACAGAAATGCGCACTGCTCCACCATCGCTGAGCCTGAACAGGTTTTGTACCAGCGCTTTTCCGTAAGTCTGCCTGCCAATGATAGGTGCCCGGGCATAGTCCTGCATTACTGCTGCAAAAATCTCAGCAGAAGATGCGGTAGCTTCATCTACCAGCACTGCCAGCGGCAGGTTTTTATGAATGCCGTCGCGCAAACTTTTATAATCTTTTTTGCCGGCTTTATCACTGGTAGAAAAGATCAGCCGGTTAGCAGGAAAAAATTCGCTGGCTATCTGGTATGCCTGTTCCATAATGCCGCCCGTATTGCCGCGCAGGTCAATGATCAATGATTGCATACCCTTGGCCGCAAGCGTTTCTGTATGCTGCATAAATTCCTTGTAAGATGTTTCTGAAAACTTGCTGAGCTTGATCAATGCTATGGAGGTATCAATCTTATAGGCTACTTCTATGGAAGGAAGTGGCACAATGGTAGCAATTACGGGAATCTCAAGTATTTTGTGGTTGCGTGAAACGGTAAAAGACAATTCATTACTTTTCCTGATCTGCTCGCGCAGCGTCTTACGGAAGTCAAAACCAGGCTGGTTGGTATAGGTCACATCCATACCATTTAATTTTATCAGGTGGTCGCCTACTTTCATACCCGCTATCTCTGCCGGGCCTTTGGAGGTCATACTGAAGATATTGATAGTATCATCAATCTTTTCATAGTCTATACCTATGCCTTTAAATGTGCCCTGCATTTCTTCCGAGAATACCTGTGCCTCCATAGGTGTAAGGTAAGCAGAGTAGGGGTCCAGCTCTTTCAGGAAAGAAGATACTGCTTTATTGCGCACATAATTTATGTCTATATCATCTACATAATTCTTTTGAATGATGCGCGTAATCTCGTTTAATGATGACGGAGATGTATTCTTAAGAAAGGTATTGGTAGTCGTATCTTTTTTTAGTTTATAGCCGATAGCCATACCCAGTATCATAGACAAAGCTATGAGTAGCGGCAGCCATATCTTCAGTTTAGGTGTGTTCATTATTTTTATCAGCTGAAAATTTCTGCGAATATCTTATAAAAATCGCATTTAAGCAGTAACATATTTTAAGACAATAAATATACATTTAATTTTTTTGCTTAATTCAGAAATAATTATAAATTAGATAATTATTAAGCTTCAAAGAAAAATATACATGTCAGTAAAACTAATAGCAGACAGTGGCTCAACAAAATGCGATTGGTGCCTTGTAGATAATAAAAAGAAAAATTATACAACTACTATTGGTCTCAGCCCTTATTTTCTTTCAACAAGCGAGGTAGAAGATGTTCTGCAAAAAGAAGTGGTGCCTTTGTCTGCCAAAAAGCAGCCGGGGGAGATCTGGTTTTACGGCACAGGAATGGGCGATCTGAAAAATGTAAAAAACCTTACCGCAACTTTTAAAAAACTATTCCCAAACGCAGAGGTGCATGTCTCTAATGATATGCTGGGAGCAGCAGTATCTGCATGCGGCGATAGCAAAGGCGTAGTTTCCATATTAGGCACGGGTTCCAGCTCCTGTTATTACAACGGCAAAAAGATCGTAAAAAGCCGTTTCGGCATTGGTTACATTTTAGGTGATGAAGGCAGCGGCTCTTATTTCGGCAAAAAAGTAATACAACATTTTCTGTATGATATTTTCGATGCCGATCTGAAACATAAGTTTGAAGAAAAATTCCATACTGAAAGAAATGAACTCATAGAAAATGTTTACCGCAAACCTATGGCAAACCGTTACCTGGCTTCATTTACCATGTTCCTCGCTGAGAATCGTGGCCATTACATGATAGAAAATATTATTGAAGACGGCATTAATGATTTTATACATAACCACCTTTATAAGTTCAGCGAGTCCTGGAATATGCCGGTGCATTTTGTAGGAAGTGTTGCCAACGGCTTCAGAGATGTGATAGCAAATCTATGCGATGCGGCAGGGCTGGAGCTGGGAAAGATTGTACACAAACCCCTGGATAATCTGATTGATTATCATTGTGCCCGTAGATAAACAGCAATCATTCGGCCTCATGTACACGTGCTGCAAATGCCGGGTTGAAAAATCTTTATTTTGCCAGGCCGGAATTCTTATCCGGAATAGCCATAAGATTATCCATCTATAGCAACCGAATGAGTATTCAATCTAAAAAAAGATCGTTATTCCTTGTGGCAACTGAAAAAGAATAAATATACACACATAAAATTTGGTATGTTCTTTGTGTTTATAATAGTAAACAATTATTAAAAACTAAATTAAACACTATGTCAGTTAAACCAAAAGATATTGCAACTTTCCTCTTAGGTGCAGCCGCTGGTGCAGCAGCTTTGAAGTATGCAACAATGAGCGATGAAGAAAAAGAAAAAATGATCAATGCTGTAAAAGATAAAGCAAACGATCTGAAAAGCCAGGCTGAAACTACTGTAGAAAATGCCAAAGATTATTTTTCAGAACTAAAAACCAAAAGTTCAGAATACCTGAAAGACAACTGGGCTGAAGCTGAAAAATATCTGCAGGAGATTTTTAAAGGTAAATTGAAAGGCGAAGAACTTGTTGAAGATGTTAAGGATGGTGTAGATACTGCCGTAAGCCATGTAGACTCAGCAGCTGAAGATGTGAAAGACAAGCTGGATGATCTGGATACAGAAGAAGGAAAAGTTTATCCGGCTTAATCTGCGGATAACCTGAAATAAGAAAAGCTGTCTTTTTGAATAGGACAGCTTTTTTAATGATAATTCAATGCTTTACA
>NZ_JAOTPL010000021.1:0-44651 GCF_025631005.1 Haoranjiania flava | reverse complement strand
TGGCAAGCTTTGAACAAAACCCTATGGAAAAACAAAGTCTTAATGAGAATGTTAGCGAAACTGACCTAATTCGGATTTTTGAAAAACTTGACGAATTAAATAAAAGCCTGAACCAAACAGCTCTTGACATTTTTAAAAATGAAACAGATAGAAAATTACTATCCAAACCAAGTCATTTAACATTTTCAATTGTACATAGAGCTATCGAATTGAATAGAGGATTTAAGTCGTTATCAGAAGCAAACAATTGGATAACTGCAATAAATTTGCTAAGACTTCAAGCGGACAATTGTATGAGACTTTTTGCTTTGAGCTTGGTGAAAGACAGATTAGATTTTTACAACCGAGTTATAAACGGAGAACATATAAGAAACATTCTAGACGCAGAAGGAAACAAAATGACAGACTTATATTTGTCTCAAAAATTAGATACATTATATCCTGGCTTTAGAATGCTTTATGAAAATGCAAGTGGTTTCATCCATTTTTCTAATGAACACTTGAATATTAACAACGACAGAATTGAAGATGGTAATGATTTTATGATGTACATAAGAATTGCAGAAACAACAGAATTCTCAATTGCGAAAAAAGTAGATTTTGCTTTTAATATGTTTAAAGTAACAGAAGAGCTTTATAGACTTTTAAATGGCTACAAATTAAGTATGGCAGAATTTATGAAAAGATTTGACAAGTAAGCCTTCCACTAACAAGGTATTGCCAAAAGCGGGGCTGAAGTTCTTCTGATTGAGCATTTTTGCAAGGTTCAACAGCAGTATGAAATCTTATAGTAAAAACGAATTAGAAGAAGCAAAATTTGCTATTGGTTCGACAATCAGCAAATGTGAAAAAGCATTGCAGAAATTTTCCGAGAAATCACCACAAAATACATTGCTAACAAAAAGGATTAAAGCCCTTGTAATATCAAGAGATTTGATTGACAAAGCAATATTAGAACTAAACCAACTAATGCAAACAACGAACCACTAACAGCGGTTTGGCCTAATGGGGGGCTGACGTGCTTCGTATAAAAATTTGTGCTAAATTTGAATTCTGTGCTTCGTATCAAGTGTTGTGCCGAAAATCCCCCACTTGTCAAGCCCCAAACCGTTAGCTGTGATATTATGACGACACTCACAACCAGAAACGAAATCTTAAATTCAAAAAGAATTATCAGCTCTGAACTTACTAAAATGCAGAAAGCATTTTACGATGAAGAAATGCTGCAATATTATAAAGACGATAATGAAGAGCATTTATATTGGGAACAGTTTGACTGCATTAAGAATGATGAAACAAACTATTCAACTTTCAATAAAATTATTAGTTTCAACCATTCAAACATTCACACTTTTGCAAAGAAGTTAACAGTAAAGTTAATCGAGTTATTTAAGGAAATAAATGTTACCAACTTCATTATAATTTCACATTTAAAACTTGATTTCTTTGGAAATAGAGAAAACAAATTTAAACCGTTAAAGAAAGCATACGAGAAACTTGAAAAAATTGTTGGCGACAAAACTTTTAATGAAGCATTTGAAATTAACATTGATAGTCTAGAAGATTTTATTGAAATTCTATTCTGGACAACCCGTTGCGACCCAAGTATTGCAGAATATGTTTTCGTGTTTGATAAAGACGAAGAATTTCAATTTCATTTATGTAAATATGGAAATTTACACTTGACGGAATACAATAACGAACAACTAACCGAGGATATTCTAAAAGAATTAGGTTGGACGATTATCGAAGGACAGGAACACGATAACTTTACAACAGACGGAAAAATTAAAGGAAGACAATTAAAACTATAAATACCACAGCTAACACGGTATTGCCAAAAGCGGGGCTAAAGTGCTAAATTCAAGATTTGTGCTTCTATCTCCGCCAAAAACGAATTTTATTTCGTTTTTTATTCTTAAATTTAACTCATAAAAATTAGTTTGGCTCGCCTCGGTGCAAAATCGAAACTTTCTGCTTCAAATGCCCCGCCTTCGGTAATACCCAAAACGTTAGCTTTAAGGCTTTAGACCCATTTCTATGACAAAGGAAAACGTCAGACAACACTTTATACCTCAATGCTACTTGAAAAATTTTTCTGAAAATGAGAAGTTTGTTTTTGTTTATAGTAAGACAAATGACAAAAAAGGTTACGCACAGAGCATTGCTAAAACTGCATACAAAGACTATTTTTATGCAATTCCCGAGAAATATTTGAACAAGGAAATTTTATTAGATATTGATAGCAATTTTATTGAGAAAAAAATCTTAGCAGAAAACATTGAAAGCCTTTATTCTGAACTTCTGAATAAAATAGTCCAAGCGGCGTCAGCGTGGACTTTCTCCAAATCGAAAAAAGAAATTTTTACTAATAAAGAACGAGATTTATTTGCAGCTCTAATTGCAATTCAATATTTGAGAATGCCCAATATAAGGGATATGTATTGGCAAGCTCAACGGAAAGCTCAGAAAGAAAGAAACGAAATTGTACAGGCATTTAAAAAAGTCAATGGAGATATTGACGATAGTGAAGCAGTTGCTCTTAATATAGATGATGACTACGCACCAGTTCTGCATTCGGGACTATTCTTAGACGAAAAGCTAATTGCAGACATGCAAGCCCTCTTGATTAAAAAAAATTGGAGGTATAGAGTTGCAACAAATGGGACGGTATTCACTTCTGACAATCCAATTTTATTGAAACCGCATCTTAAGAACCAAATTGCATTCTATGAAGGGTTTGCCATGAAGGGAGTTGAAGTAATTTTTCCAATTAGCAAAAATATTATTTTGACAATTTGGGATGAAGCTGTTTTTCCTAACTATAAATCAGAAAATAATGCGTTTAGTGTTTTAACGGATGCTGAATTGCGACAATATAATTGCTACCAATATATTTGGGCCAATGAAGAGGTTTATTCTACAAGAAATGACTTCAAGCTAATAGAACTACTTAAATTGTCTAATGGTGACGTAACCAAGGAAATATTTAAAGAACGACCGATAATAAAAGTAAATGGCAAATGATAGCCCTACAGCTAACAGGCTATTTTCAATAGTGCGGCTTGACGTTAAATGCTCAACTTCGGTAATTCTTTTTAACTTTAGTACAAAACTCAGCTGACGGATTACTATTGTCCCACCATCGCAAAGCCCCGAAACGTTAGTAGCAGGCAAACCAAAACAGAGTAAATGAACGAAACAGCGACAAAAGAAACTTGGAAAAACATTTCTATTGACAATCCAAAAAGAATTGACATAGACTTACTGTTTACAGACAAGTGTAAGCTTCCAAAGCGACCGATAAAAAAATCATAAAAATGTCCAAAATCCGAATATCTAAATGTCTTTACTGAAATTTAAAACCAATTTACAATGAAACAGTTCTTATTATTACTTCGCGAAGACGTTGAAAAATTAAATGAATTATCCCCAAAAGAAATGGAGGGATTAGCTAATGCTCATATGAACTGGGCAAACAAATTGGCCGAAGCAGGTCATTTGATCTCGGGAGACGGATTACACGAAAAAGGTGTTCTTATCACAGGAAAAGATTGTGTTATTAAAGACGGCCCTTACCTGGAATCCAAAGAAATCATAGGAGGTTATTACTTATTGCAGGCTGACGATTTAGAAAAGATTGTGGCGTTGGCAAAAGAATGTCCTACACACCTTTACGGAGGAACTACGGAAATCCGTCCGATAATGGAAATGGAAGATTATGAACAATAAGTTACTTTCGAAAGAAGAGATAAATTACAGAGCAATCTATGGAAAGCTGTTTTCAGGATTATTAAATCAATTTGGTACAAATTACGTTTCTGAAATTGAGGATGCTATTCAAAATTCGTTTTTGAAATCCCTAAGAATTTGGAAACAAAATAATGTTCCAAGTAGCAAAGAAAGCTGGCTTTTCATTGTTGCCCGTAACGATATATTGAACCAAATCAAAAAGCAGAAAGAAAATCCTAATTTTTCAGTAGAACAATTTGAAAATACTTTGTCAACAAGCAATGAAACAGATCTACGTCTTCAAACGATTATCTTCATTTCTGCATTAGAAAATGTTTCCAATCAAGCCAAAATACTTTTCGTTCTCAAAAATATCTTTGGTTTAAGCATTCCGGAAATAGCCGATAGCACATTAATCAACCCCGAAGCGATTTATAAAAACATCAACCGTACAAAGAAAAATATACAAGTCGAATATAGTGGAAATTTCATAGACCTGAACTCAATTACAGCTCATCAACAAGCAATTTCTATTGCAGAAGAAATCTTTTACGCGGTTTTCAATATCGGCTTTGATTCCTTTAGTGAAAAGACGGAAAATATTGTAAATAAAGATTTATGTCTGGAGGCTTTCGCTTTGACAAAACTTTTGTTTAGTCTATATCAATCTGACTTTACAAGCAACTTATTGGCACTCTTTTGCTTTCATACCGCAAGAATTCCTGCAAAAATGGATAACGGGAGGCTCATTTCTTTCTTCCGTCAAAATCGGGATAAGTGGAATAAAGAATTGATCAATGCAGGTTTTCATTATCTTAAAAGGTCGGACAAATTGAGCAAGTATTACCTAGAAGCAGTTATTGTCAGCAAGTATATGACAACAAAGGAATTAACCCAAAGCAATTGGGCCGATATGGTGAAATTATATGAAATGATGTTACTGGTTTCGCGATCACCCATTGTAAAATTGAATTATTGCTTTTGTTTGAGCAAAATAGGGAAAACCGAAAATGCGTTGAAAATTCTTTCACAGATAGAGAAAGAACTTCCCGGCGAACACCTCTATTTTTCGTTGGTCAAAGCTAAAATGCTAAAGGAAATCAGTCCCAAAGAATCCGATGATTTATTCCATTTGGTTTTAGACAAAATGCAACAAAAAATAAGAAAAGAATTCCTATTGGAAAACGAAATCAAAAGATGGATTTTATGAATGGTATATTTTGAAAATACAAATAATTTTATGGCTTACGGGGTGTTTGTGTATGCTTTCCTGTATGGGTAATAGCTCCCAAAAAGTTAATCCTGTTTTATCCTTGGACGAAGTGCGGGAAGATTTTCGCAAATGGGAGTTTTTCCATTTATTGATGCACTTGAAAAAAATGCGCCAGAGGGATTAAAAATGCTGAATTAGCAAAAGAGCGTGTTAAAATAAGGGCTTCCGAAGGTGGACATAATATTGAACCTGAAGTGATTGAACGAAGATATAAGAAGGGAATTAAAAATTTGTTTAACATTTATCTTCCGATTGTTGATGGCGCTTTGGTTTTTGACAATTCTGAAGGAAGACACGAACTTCTTGCACAAAAAACCATTGACGAAAATTTAATAATCATTGACGAACAAAAATTTAATGAACTAAAAAGCAATCTATGACAACTGTAGAAAAACAAATAGAATTTAAGAATAAGATACTTGTGGGACTTGAGAAAGTTTACGAGCGACTTATTGAGTTTAAAAAGCAGAAAAATACAGAACTTGTTATTATGAAGGATAACAAGATTGTGAAAATAAAACCGCAATAAAAGCCCAGCGTACAACATAGTATTTGAAAAAAGGCGCGTTGAGAGCGCAATATGACGCCTCTCCTATTTTAGCCGCTACTGCTTTCCCATTTCACCATTTTTTGTAATTTAGGCTCGTGGAAAAAGCATTCGCTTCCGGTGGTCTAAGCTGAACTTTTCATCCGTTTAGCCCGCCCATCGCAAACACTCTTTCCGTTGTGTGCAAATCGTCGACACAAAGACAATGAGATACAATGAGACTTAAAAACAAAAAATGATGAAATCTAAAATTATTGTATTGGCATTATTACTAGGAATAGGTTTGACTTTAAACGCTCAAAACTTTGACCGACAAAAAATGGACAGCCTCTTTTCAATTATTGAGAAAAATCAAAGAGGTATGGGAAGTATATCCATTTTTGACAAAGGGAACGAAGTTTATCATAACAGTTATGGGTACGCAGATTTAGAACAGAAAATTAAGAATAGTACTTCGACAAAATTTCGCATAGGTTCGATTTCTAAAACATTTACGGCCACGATAATCATGAAATTGGTAGAGAATAAAAAATTGTCATTATCCACACAACTCAGTGTTTTTTATCCACAAATAAAGAATGCTGATAAAATAACTATTTCTCACCTGTTGCAACACCGAAGTGGAATCGCTAATTTTACAAGTGCGGCAGACTATATGCAATGGAATACCGAACCTCAAACAAAAGAACAAATTATAAACAAGATTATATCAGGCGGCATATCATCTGAGCCTAACGAAAAATTTGAATACTCCAATTCAAATTATGTGTTACTTACATTTATTGCAGAAGATGTTTCGAAAAAGAAATTTTCCGAATTACTTCAAGAAACTATTGTTAAGCCCTGTCAATTGAAAAGTACATTTGTAGGAAGTAAAATCAATCTTAAGAACAAAGAAGCCCTGTCATATACCAAACTATCAGAATGGGAATTGGAAAAGGAAACCGATATGACTATTCCATTGGGTGCAGGTTTCATTGTTTCAACCCCTTTCGATTTGAATACTTTTTTGAATTTTTTATTTAAAGGGAAAATTGTAAAAGAAGAAACTTTGAAACAAATGACCACTGTGATAGATCGCTTCGGCTTGGGGTTGATTCGAGTTCCGTTTTATGACATGAAAGGATACGGTCATACAGGGGGAATAGACGGATTTCAAGCAAACGCTTTTTATTTTCCGCAAGAAAAAATATCTATAGCATTGACATCAAATGGAGTTGTTTATCCGTTGAATGATATAATAGTTGGCTCATTAAGTATCTATTTTGGAAAGGAATATCAACTTCCTCAATTCAAGGAATCTATTGCTTTGACGCCAGAAGAGTTGGACAATTATATAGGAGTTTATTCAACCGACTCTTTCCCTCTAAAATTAACAATTAGTAGAAACGGAAACACACTAATAGCACAAGGAACAGGTCAACCGTCATTTCCATTAGAATGTGTTGAGAAAAATAAATTCAAATTTGACCAAGCGCGGTTAGAATTAGAGTTTATTTCATCCGAAAATAAAATGATTCTCAAACAAAATGGGATGACTTTTGACATGAAAAGAGAATGACCTGCAACAAGCGGTTTGCAGTCAGGCGGGGCAAGTCGCAATTTGAAAGTTTGAACGAAACAATCCCGCCCGAACGCAAAGCCGCCAAATGTTAGCTACCATGGCAAAAGACCCGACAGAATGTACAGTTAAATGAAAGAATATTTGCAACTTCAATACAAAATGACAAACCGTAGGTTTAAAGACACAGGACTTAAACCATTGATTGCATATCTCATTTTGGCAGTTGGCTTTGTTGGACTTTCAATTTACTTATTTCATAAGACAGTATTTGCAGAATATATTTTTGTTTTTTCGGCTCTGACTCTTATCGGAAAACTTTCAGAAACCCGAAGAACCGAATTTTTGAAAATTTGTTTTGGCAACACAAAACTAAAAAAAATAAGAGTTACGGAAAACCTCATTTCCACATTACCATTCTTGATCTTTCTGCTTTACAAACAACTTTTTCTATCTGCACTTCTGTTGTTTGTTTCGACGACAATTTTAGCTCTTGTAAATTTTCGAACTACGCTAAACTTCACCTTATGGACACCGTTTTCAAAACGACCATTTGAGTTTACCATGGGCTTTAGAAACACTTTTTACTTGATTTTTGCGGCATATGCATTGACAGTTATTGCTGTTTCTGTAAGCAATTTCAATCTTGGAATATTTGCAATGTTGCTTGTGTTTTCCACTACATTAAGTTATTACACAAAACCAGAAAACGAATATTACGTTTGGACATACAACGTGAACGCCAAAGAATTTTTGTTTAGTAAAATTAAAACGGCAATACTTTTTTCTGCTTCACTTGTATTGCCAATTGTAATAGTTATCGCAATTTTCTATCCTCAAAATATCGGCATTCTATCACTTTTCTTTTTTGCTGGCTTTGCGTTTCTAATCAGCGTAATCGTTAGCAAATACGCTGCATATCCTGACGAAATGAATATTACACAAGGCATCCTTTTAGCTCTATGTATTGGGTTTCCGCCTATACTTGTTGTGCTTATTCCCTACCTTTTTGAAAAATCTGAAAACCGTCTAAGTAGCTTGTTGAAATGATAATAGTCCGAAATTTATCTAAGCAATACGGGAGAAATGAAGTTCTGAAAAACATCAATATACAATTTGACAAAGGAAAAGTATATGGTATTGTTGGCGAAAATGGTGCAGGAAAAACAACATTGTTTAGGTGTATCGCAGGCTTAGAAGATTACGCAGGCGAAATAAGTTCAATCCAAAACCCAATTAAAAATTATCTTGGTTTGTTGCTGACAGAACCTTTCTTTTTTCAAAAAATTACAGGCAAAGAATATATCCAGTTGCTATGCAACGCAAGGAACATAAAAATAGCAGATATTCAAGAAAGAAACATTTTTGACTTGCCTTTAAATCAATATGCTTCTACCTATTCAACAGGAATGAAAAAGAAACTGGCATTGACAGCCATTCTTTTGCAAGGCAACGACTATTTTATACTTGACGAACCATTTAACGGAGTGGATATACAAAGCAACATTATCATCACGGAAATTATTCATAAACTAAAAGCTCTTGACAAAACAGTTATCATTTCATCGCACATTTTCTCAACGTTGAGCGATACTTGTGATGAAATACATTTATTAAGCAACGGTAGTTTTATTAAATCTGTTCAAAAAGCAGATTTCGCAGCATTGGAAACAGAAATGAAACAAATGACAATAGGAAACAAAATTGAAAAATTAGGACTGACATAGAAACGGCTGCTAACAAGCATACTCGTAAAGCACGGCAGACGGAAGTAACTGAACATTTGTACTTCTATCAACATTTGTGCTTAATTTAGGCTGACTATTTTCAAATGCCCCGCCTTCGGCAATACCCAAACCGTTAGTGGCTATACAAACGCAGAGCCAACAAAAAAATTTTTAAAATGCACATTAGAAGCGAAGAAATTAGAGATTACAAAGAAGTATTTAAGCTAATTGAAAATGCTTTTGAAAATGAAGTATATACCGACCATAAAGAACAATTCTTAGTTGAAAGATTAAGAAACTCTAAGGCATTTATTCCCGAATTATCATTGGTTGCTGAAATTGACGGTGAGATTACCGGTTATATTTTGCTAACAAAGATTAAGATTATAAACAATGACATACAAAAAACATCATTAGCATTAGCACCAGTAGCAGTACTAAAAAAAATCAAGGAAAAGGAATTGGAGGAAGACTAATTGAGGAAGCCCATCGGAAAGCGAAGGAATTGGGGTTTGACTCTGTGATTTTATTAGGACACGAAAAATATTATCCAAAGTTTGGCTATGAAATGACAAAAAAATACGGAATTAAATTGCCTTTTGAAGTTCCTGATGAAAACTGTATGCTAATAGAGCTAACTGAAAATGCTTTAAAAGACATCACAGGAATAGTTGAATATCCAAAAGAGTTTTACGAATAAAGAACAGCCATTAACATCGGTTTGGCGTAATGGCGGGTGACGGATTTCTATTGAACATTTGTGCTAAAATCCCTGCCTTCGGCAAATACCCAAACCGTTAGGCGCAATTTTAAAATCACATCTCATATGAAAAACTATCTATTTATAATAGCAACACTTTTTTCTACAGTAGTTTATTCGCAAGATAGAAATATCATTGAAAAGACTTTTAATGAAATTAAAAGAAATTCAAAAGTTGATAAGAATGACTTTACTTGTTATAATTTAATGCAAAAAATGTATGATGAAGTTTTACAGAGCGAAAATTCAGAACTTAAAGAAAGTACAATAACTGCAATCAAGAAGTACGAGAATAGTAGAAAATCAAAAAATACATATTTGTTTGCAACATTAATGTTTTACCAGAATGTCATCACGAAATCAGCAAATGAAAAAGTAGTTAAACCTGAATTGCAAAGGGATCTTATAAATTATTTAGAAAATGAACTGATTGAAATCTACGGCAAAATCCCGGCAATTATTTACGTTTATAAAGTTGAAACTTTGAGTTTATTTGACGATAAAACAGAGATGAAAAAGTATATTGATGAAGGATTGAAAAACTACCCAAATTCAATACCACTAAAATATTATAGCTACAAATATTTGAATGAACAGACATACAAAGAAGAATTATTGAAAATAAACAAAAAACACTGGTTAATTAACATTGAAGAATAAAAACTGCCACCAACTTCTGTTCTTCGATTAAAGTTCAATGCTAAAATCACGCCCATCGCAAATACCTAAACGTTAGTGGCAATTTTAAAACGAGTACGGCTTAAGGCTGCTGCAAGCGCTCCCATTGTATTAAAAGGCATCGCTGCATACAGATCCAATCGTTATGCGATTACCACAAATTCCACTGTCCGCCTACTTTTTTCTTTTGCCCGGAGCTCAAAAGATTGTAAGTAAATGTAGCCATAAAATATCGTCCCAGCACATTTGTATTGTTATAGACAACCGTATTGCGGTTTGAACTTACAGACAGGCTCCTTACCTGGTTGAGCAAATCAAATACAGCTAACTTCAATACGCCACGCTCCTGCTTTAAGAAAGTAAAGTTTACGGCAGCTTTCCACAGAATAAAATCGCGCAGAGCCGGATCTTGGATCTGCTTTCTGTAATCGTAATTGAGCTGTGTTTCAAAGATTACATGTTTTATATGCCGGCTGATCAGCTCGGTGCCCAGGTTATAGCCCGGGGCTGTAAAGGTCTTAAAATAAGGGTTGGTATTTTTTGTCTGGTACTGGTAAAATCCTCCATTATAATTCCATTCCAGCTTATCGTTCCAATTCAGGTTCAGGCTTCCCCAGCTGTTCAGGTTCAGCGTTTTCTGCCTGCTTAATACATCGTTGTACAAAAAATTATTAGAATTATAAGCTATATAAGCGCCTATATTCCAGCTCCAGGTAAAACTCGTCTTTGTTTTGTTTTGCTTATTAATGCCGAAGTTGGTTGCATAGGCATTGCTGCCATCAGCATTAACCGGCAAAATAGTTTGCACGCCTTTGTTGTCCATCGTTATGTTTTGTATTACATCGTTATTGGTGCGGCTTGCGCTTGCCCAGGCCCACACGTTCAGGCTGCGTTTAGTATCGTAATTATTAAAATTGATGTCGATATTGTCTTTTACTGCCGGAGTCAGCGTTGTATTTCCCAGCACAATTGTATAAGGGTTGGTATTATCCCGCACGGCTATGAGGTGCTTGTAAGAGGGCAATATCACGTTTCTGTTATAGTTAAAGTTGAGGTTTTTATAAGTGATGCTCAATTGCGGTAAAATATTGGCCTGCTTTTGTTTCAGTGGTACAAGTGTATAGGAATATTTTGTAGTAAAATTTTGAATTTGCGCTCGAACTCCCGGCGTTATTCTCCATTCTTTTAGTTTTATTTCAATGCCCCCGGAGAAGCTGCCATTGTTGCTGGTACGGTCAAAATCACTGGTGAGTGCGGGGTCGGGCGTTTTACCGCCGTTGGCTAAAGCAAAACTTTCAATACTGTTTTTTAATTTTTCATATTCGTAGCGGCTATTGAAGCGGAGTGTAAGATATTTATTGACCGGCTCGCTATAGTTAACAAAAGCGCCAGCATTGGTTTGAGGTATTTTCTCCAGGCGCAACTGATGCATGAGGCTATCGTAAGCGGTGGGAAAATAATAATGCAGTTCTGCCAGGGTAGTGTAGTTGTTGTTTTTAGTATCGTATTGCGCAAACTGGCTGATCGTAAACCGCCTTCCTTTCTTTGATTTGCTAAGACGGGTAAACTCCATGCTTTGCCGGTAATAATTATTTTTATTGATTTTATTATTGTTTAAAGTGCCGTCATTTAATTTACCGGAAAAATTGTCAATGGTATTTTCCAACGAGTTCATCAGGTTATTCTGGCGCCCGCTTGTAAAATTCAGTACGCCTGTAAATGTAGTAACACTATCGGGCTTTAATTGTAACCCGGCATTGGCAATATGGCTGTTGCTTACAATATTGGTTGCAGCAATTGAGTTTCTTTGCTGTAAAGTATCACCGTAATTTATTTGTGTGTTTGTACTTCTTTGTATATCTGAATCTACATGGCCGAAATAGTATTGCAGATAAAAAGATTGTTTTTTACTTGGTGTATGATTCAGGTTGAAACCCGCACCCCTGCTGGCGCTTATGCCGCCATATTCTGACATGCCGCCAAATGTAATACCATTTATTTCTATGCGGCTTCCTCCGATGTTGTTGTTATTGATGCTGACACTTCTGTTTCCTGTAATGCTGGTAGTACGGCTCATGCCCCCGGTTTGCATCAGGTCTGTATAGTTAAAGCCGGGTTTGTTCAGGTTATTTCCATAACCCAGCACGCTCAACTGCAAAGTATCTCTGAACATATTCGCAATAAGCCCGGCTTCATAACGGCTATTTGTGCCGCCCCCAGCATAAGCTTTTCCAAACAGTCCTTTTTTGTAGCCTTTTTTAAATGTAAGATTAATTACTTTGCCCACATTATTGCGGTTATCATCGCCATTGGCATTCAACTCGTCTATATCATCGGTTACCTGCACTTTCTCAATACTTTCTGCCTGTAAGTTTTTACTGGCCATTTTGGGATCATTGCCAAAGAACGATTTCCCGTCTACCAGTATCTTGTTTACCCTTTTGCCATTAACCATAATATTGCCGTCCCTGTCTACATCTACGCCCGGCAATTTTTTCAAAAGGTCTTCTACCACAGCATTGGGCAGTGTTTTAAATGAACTGGCATTAAACTCTATAGTATCTTTTCTTACAATCACCGGCGGCCGCTCAGCTATTACTACTACTTCTTCCATATCTTCTTCCAAAACCGTCATTTCCAGCGTTGCCAAATCAAGCGTTTTTGATGTTGCGGATAAGATAAATTCTTTCCGAAGCGTAGCATAACCGGCATGTGTGGCAACTAATCTCAAAGGAACTTCAAGAGGCAGGCTGTTTAATGAGAAATGGCCTTTATGATCAGTGAGCCGGTAGGTGACCAGGGCAGTATCTGCAGCTTTGTAGACAGAAACTGTTGCAAGCGCCAGCAGATCGCCTTTGTCCCTGTCTTTAAGAGTACCGCTGAGAGATCCCTGTGAAAAAGCAGTAAAAGCAATAAGAATAAACAGGGCCGTTAAAATTTTTCTCATCAAAAGTGTTGGTTTAGAATTTAAAAATAAATATCCTTTAATTTCACAGGGATGTGAAATTTTGAATTTTTACATTTTCCCTTTAATAAGCTTATGCCTTTGAAGGGTCTTTATGTTTGTTGCTTGCACTATAACTTTTATTTATCTGATTTTCGCAGGTAAATATCGCCGCTTACAGATTTCAGGCTCACCCTGTCGCCGCCGCCGTTATAAAGTGCAGCGATACTGTTATGCGGGCGCTTTACGTCACCGGGCGTAAGAGGCAGATTGGTATAAACAGTACCTGTAACAGTGGTAATCAGGAAACTGGCATTGCGTGTTTTTGGTATTGCCATGTTTACATAACCGCTGATAGTAGATACTGATAACGGACCGGTACGTCCTGTGACACTAATATTTCCATTAATAGTTTTAATATTCACCTCAGATCCCGAGGGGATATAAATATTCCAGTTAACGTTCATGCTGGTAATGTTTTGGCAGCTATCTTTCAGTTTATTGCTACTTATTTCCCCTTTTATGACAATCTTATCTGCTGCTTCTTTAAACTGAACTGTGTACAATTCGTTGTTTCTGTTATGATTGATATCAATGGATGCCTTGGCATACAATTCATTTTTATGCCATGTAACAATGTTAATGCTGTCTGCAATATTCAGATCCATATCGAACGATACAGCAGGATTTACCGGCAGCCGTTTTTCAACAATTTTCTGTGCGCTTGTGCTTATTGCCAAAAAGCAAAGCAACGATAAGAGATAAGTTCGTACCATGGTATATTTTTGATTTTGTTCTGATGGGCTGCGATAGTTTTTGGGAAAATACGCCAGTGAATCATACATTGGTATGCCACATGCTTATGGTTATTTCTTCGTACATGTTTTGTTTTGCGGCTTTTCCAGCTGATATTGTGTGCCGGCTACTAAGGAGATGCATGTGCCTTATAAGCACAATATTATCGCACTTCATTTGTATATCATAGCATTTTAATTGTAAAGAAATTGTTTTAGCCGGCAGCTTACTTTTTTTTGCGCAGGTAAATACTGCCGCTTATATTGGCTACTTTCAGGCTGGCGCCACCGCCATTTACTGCTGCTTTGATATTGTTGCCGCCTACTTGCCTCAAGGATCTTTTTTGGTCTTGCAGGTCAAAGTCTGAATATATCTGGCCGGAAAGATTGCTCATCTGAATATCTACACCCGCACTTGATGGCATCATAATATCTATTTCACCGCTGACAGAATTTATAGAAAACACCTTGCCTTTGGGCATATTATCCAACTGCAGGTTTACATCGCCGGAAATAGTAGATAGCACTACAGGCCCTGAAATATTTTTAAGATTGATATCGCTGCAGTTTTTCACTTCCACTTCGCCTGATAATTTCGACAACGTTATTGTGCCGTACCTTGCACAATCTTTGTTCACTTTTACATTATAGTTTTTAGGAACCATTATAGCATAATCGCCTTTTTTAATAACCGGCAGCAGGCATTGCAGTTCTATTTTATTATCGCTTTTTACCATGTACAAACCAATGCCTGTATTATCTGTTCCGGACGCGTAAATAGCCTGCAACCCTCTTGCCCGCTCATTGTTGACTGCCGGCAAAGAAGAGGTAATTATTATTTCTGTTCCCGTATATCCTTCAACAGATAAATTGCCGGTAAAGTCTTTTAATGTAAGTACTGATGATTTTGTACCCTTCCCGGAGATCCGGTATTCCCGTGTTTGGGCAGAGGCAGACAATGCAAAAATCAAACTTAGCATAAAAGGTAAATATATTCGTTTCATGTGTTAATATTTAATTTTTTCTGTTTGTCACATGGAATAGCCTTTATTCATCCGCGGTTGTATGCAACCTTGCTTATGGCTATTTCATGTGTATATAATTTATTTGTTTTTCAGTTGTCACATAGAATCACCAAAACCTAATTCTTTATTATCATTCCCGCTTGGTATAGATTCTTAATCTTTATGGTTATTTCATGTGTATATTTTTATTTTTCTTTATGGTCACATGGAATAGCCTTTATTCATCCGCGGTTGTATGCAACCTTGCTTATGGCTATTGCATGTGTGTGTATTTAGTTCGTCGCTTTGCGGCTGTTTTAATGGTCACATGGAATTACTTGTAGTGAACTTCGTTTCGCTTATTCATCCGCAATTGGTATGCAACATGCTTATGGTTTTTTTTATAAAACTTCTATTGCGTTGAGTAGAAATTTTCACGAACATCTTTACAGCTAAAAAGAAGATAAGTGATGCAAGCTTAGAGCATCTGCATGCCTTTTTCTGCTGCTTCCTTCACCGGCTCAATAGCATTTTTATCATTAATAATATTTTGTAATGTTTTTTTAGCGCCGTCTGCTTTCTTATTGGCTAAAAGATTGATCATAACAATCTGTATGATCGGGTCTTTCTGTTTAGGCAAGGATGCCACAAGGGAATCGCTCACCACATCTATATTTGAAAACTTAGCAACAGAATATAAAGCTGCCAGCCGTACATTGACGTTTTCATCATTATTGATCGTTTGCAGCAACGCATTGATCATATTAAGGTCCGGCTGTTTTATTTCTTCAACATAGCCTACCGCTTTTATCCTTTCGCTTGCGCTTTCATTATTCAGCAATGCAAACATCACGGCTTTTTTCATTTCCTTTACTTCAGTTCTTAATTCAGCTATTTCAGTTTGTTTTCCTTGGCCGCTACCGTTACTGTTTTTAATTAGATAGCCTATCGTAAGGCCTCCTATAAACAACATAATGCTTGCTGCTATATTGTACGGAAACCTGGACACTGAAAACATTTTTGCGGCCGGCTTCTGCTGTTTCTCAAACACCTGCTCTTTAGCCGATTCCTGTTGTAAATTATACTGAAATCTTTCCCTAAAACCTGCTGGCGGCATTTCCTGTTTGCAATCTTGCATAGCTACAGATAAATCCTGGAATGCCTGAAGTGTTTTTCTGCACTCCGCGCAAGCCGACAAATGCATTGTTACTGCTTCTGTATGCTGATCGTCTAAAGTACCGTCCAGGTACTCTACTAACAATAATTCTATTTTCCTGCAATCCATGGCTACCAGTTTTTTACTTTAGAATATACATCTTTCAACTCCTTCATTGCCCTGCACATCTGCGTTTTCACAGCGCCTTCCGTACTGTTCTTCATCTTAGCAATTTCTGAATATTTAAATCCTTCATAACGGCTTAATATTATCAGTTCCCTTGCATCGGGAGTTAATCTTGCAAAAGCATGCAAAAGATTTTCAACCGGCATTTCTCCTGCGAAAGTATGGGTCACCTGGGTTGAATCCTGCTCGTAATTATCGGTAAGGCTGATAACACGGCCGGCTTTCTGCCTCATTTGAAAATCGTCTGTAAAAATATTCCTGGCCATTTGATATAGCCAGCTTTTAAAACTTCCGCATCCCGAATCAAACGAATGCCTATACCTGATTACCCTCAAAAATAAATCCTGCGTGAGGTCTTCACTTACCTCCCTGCAAGCGCCCATTTTCCTGAAAAAGTTGTATAGCGCTACATTATACCGATCAAACAACAGGCTAATGCCAGACATATCGCCATCTCTTGATCTTTGCATTATTTTTTCGTCCGACAATTCTTCCACCGGTTAAATTTGACTTGTTATAAACTGAATACTCGAAAAAAAGAAAAAGGTTACAGGAAATAAAAAATATTTTAGTCCTTACACTTAAGCAGCCGTTTCCATGACACGCACTGCTTAATTCACAAATATGAGATATTTCTCGTTTAATGGTGTACTGATCTTTTTGATGGCAGAGGTGCAATAAAATAAACCGGCAAAATGCCGGTAAAAACAACCTATCGCAAATTACACAGAGCGAAGTGTGCAATCAAGAACCGGCCAGGCAAAAATTGATACAGGTTGCCGGCAATATTGCTCTCTAAAGGTTTGAAAGCCTTAGTTACTCTGGTACGGCAATAATCGCTTGTGACGAAGTGCAGTTTAATAGCCTGGGTTTTGCTGAGCGCCAATTCCCGGATTGGCATTGATCTCACCGATGGCTATCGGCAAAATTATTTTATTAAAGCTGCGGTCGATGGTTTTTGGCCTGTGCGCCATAGTTACGCCTACATGTTCGTCATTAAAAGTTATTTGTTTGCCGGCCCTGATCATATCAAAAAAACGATGGCCCTCGCAAAGCAACTCCTTGCTTTTTTCATCAAGAATAAGGTCTTCTGTGATGGTAGCAGCAGTAGCGGGCGCCAGCGCAGGTGCACGTTTGCGTATGAGGTTCAGGTAGGTTGCTGCTTTTGCCGGGTCCGGAGACGGTTTTTTAAATGCTGCTTCAGCCGCTGTTAAGTAGATTTCAGATAAGCGGATCACTTTAATGTTTACTGCAGTATACGGGTCTTTGCCTTCGCCACTTTTATCTACAGAGCCTACATATTTATAGCAGGCGCCTTTACGGGTTTTTGAAATTTCATCATAGGTCATTATACCCCAGCGTACATCTGTATTATCTTGCCCAAGCCTGCTGAGATAATAATCGGATGCTATAAAATTTCCTAAGGCATTATTGTCTTTGTTGCGTAAATAATAAAATCCTATGGAAGCCGAACCTAATTCACCTTCATCTTTTACCATCCGTAATTCAAAAATAGATTCTTTACCAAACTCTGCTTTCCAGGAATTTACCCATTCTGTATTGCTATACAAACTATAAACGCCTGAAGTTATTATCTCTTCTGCAACATTCAGCGCTTTCTCATAATCGCCCATAGTTAAGTACACCCGCGACTGGATAGCTTTGTTCCCATAATAATTGATATAACCATTGCTTTTGGCCTTAGGCAGCAAAGATTCAGCTGCTGTTAAGTCAGCTAAAATCTGGGCATAGGTTTGTTCAACCGAACTTCTCAATGGCTGCGCAGAAGCGCTTAAAACCTCAGTAACCACGGGCACCCCATAAGAGCTTTTGTCCATTGTATAAGGCTTGCCATAGAGGCGTACCAGGTCAAAATACATTAATGCTCTCAGCGTCAATGCCTGTCCTTTGTAGTTTTTAAAATCAATGGTAGTGCCTGCTGCTTCCAGTTTCTCTATGCCTGCTATAATATTGTTGGTCTGCAATATCGTATTGTATATATCTGACCAGAAGGAAGAGTAGGTGTTGGAGTTAACCGTATGGTTAAAGGTGTATAATGCATCCAGGCCCCTACCTTGCGACGCGATGGTAAGATCACCGCCTTTGGCATCGGCATAGATCAGAAAATTTCTTCCGTAATAGGTAGACCTGATCATTTTCCTCATTACGCCATTGAGCATTACTTTGGCATCTGCAAGGGTATTGATGGTGATGTTAGCATCTGTAGAGTTGCTGGGCTTTACATCAAGAAAATCTTTTCCACAGGAAAAAAATAAAGCGCTTGCAACTACTGATAGTATGATAAATAACTTTTTCATTCTTATCTCTTTTAATGTTTTTAATTGTTCCGGATAGCTATGTGATTGCAGAATATTTTACAAGTTAAGCTCAAGGCCAAAAGTGTATGTTTTACCAAACGGCGTTTCCCAGCCTCTTGTACCATAATTGTTCACTTCCGGATCGGCCCATTTAAATTTAGACCAGGTCAATAAATTTGTTCCGTTGAAGAATAGCCTGGCAGCATTCAGGCCGGCTCTGCTGACGATGCCTACAGGAATATTGTAAGAAAGATTTACATTTTTTAACCGCAGGAACGAAGCATCGTAAATATGCCGGCTGGAGCGCGTAATGCCATCCTCATGGTCGTTTCCGCTTATCTGCGGATAAATAGCATTGGGATTGTCTGGCGTCCATGCAAGCTGGTACGCGTAATAGGAGCGAACCCTTTCCCAATAATAGCCATCCTCGGCCACGTCTCTGGAACCTGCATCAAATAATTTTCCGCCCCACTTATAAATAAAGTTGAATCCAAAAGTAAATCCTTTGTATTCCACATCTGTGTTGAAGCCTCCGTATGCTTTGGGCAACGGCGATCCCGTGATCACCGATTGTGCTTCAGAGACGTTATTTGTTGCTCCTCTGCCATTGTGTAGGAATGCGCCGTTAGTGCCGTCATTGGTATACCATATAGGCTTGCCATTGGTTTTATCTATACCTGCCCACTCGGGAGTATAGAAAGAAAGCACCTGCTCACCCTCGCGGTATATAAACTGAACCCTATCGTCTCCGCCGGTAGGATCCCACCACAATACATCCTGGTCTCCATACAATTCTAACACTTTAGATTTTATAAAAGATGCGTTTACACCAGCAGACCATCTCACCCGGCTGTTCCTGATGATATCGCCATTCAGAGAAATCTCTATTCCCTTATTGTTGATGGATCCTACATTTTTTAACGTGGTGGAAAACCCGGTGACCGTGGAAATGTTCACATCCTGTAAAAGATCTTTTGAGTCCCTGTTGAAATATTCTATACTACCATTGATCCTGTTGCTGAGCAATCCAAAATCAACACCCAAGTTATAGGTATAGCTGGTTTCCCATTTCAGATTTTCATCTGCTATTGTTGTCAATGCACCTCCCGGCTCCCCGTTATAATTATATCCGAAAGTGGCCAACGATCTCCATCCGTAATTAGGGCTTGGAAATGTTCCGTTGGTGCCATAGGATGCCCTTAGCTTTAGCAGCGAAATTTCTTCCATTCCTGCCATAAATTGTTCATTTTTCAGGTTCCAGGCTCCCGAAACCGACCAGAAATTGCCCCAGCGCGTATCCGGTCCAAGCTTAGAGTTGCCGTCCCTTCTGAACGAAGCGGCAAGGAAATATTTCTGATCAAAATTATATTCAGCCTTGGATAAAAATGACATCATATTATTTCCCCAATAGTAGGCATCGGCATCTTTTTTACCTGCTGTGGCCACAGTATGCAGCGCGCTAGAAGGCATGTTTGAGCCGCTGGCCATTGTGTAGTCTGTCTGATTTTTTTCTGCTTCAAAACCTCCTAATAAATCAACTGTGTGCCGGCCAAAAGACTGGTTGTAATTCAATGTGGTAGAAGACCCCATCTTTTTGATATTGGTGGTATATTCAAATACGGTTCCGTTGGCCGTAGCTCCATAGGTTGTATGGAAATGAAGCGGGCTGTAATAGAGATGGTCTTTTACCTCAGCATTATCATAAGAAAATACCGTCTTCGCGGTAAGTGTGGGCAGCAATTGAATGGTCAGCGATTCTATGGCAGATACACGCAGGGTCTTTGACCAGTTTTCCCATTGTGTATCGTAATAAACAGGATTGTAGCCAAGAGAATTGTATCTGGCTGTATATGGCTTACCGGTTTTATAATCGGTAGGCCAGTAGAAGGGAAACAATAAGTTCCGTGAAAGATATAGGTAGTTAGTGCCGGTATTCCTGGTATCGTTAAACCCGCTTTTGTCGTTAAAGCTTATGTTCACGTTTGAGCCAAAGTCAATATATTTTCCTATTTTTTGCGAAACATTTACTCTGCCGCCGATGCGGTCAAATTCATTCGTATATGCCCTTCCCTTATCTTTTGTGTAGGATAATGATGAAAAGTATCTGGTCTGATCTTTTCCGCCACTTACTGCTATATCGTAGTTCTGGTACTTGCCTGTTCTGAACAGTGCTTTTTCCCAGTTGAAATATTTTCCATCGCGGTTTTCAACACCATCAGTTTTACCCGTGATTATTACATCTTCATACAACCCGGTACCTTTTGTTGCAAAATCATAGCCATGAATGCCAAAGCGTGTTTTCATCCGGTTCAGTGCATACTGGTTTGCCTGCGCTTCGGTGTAGCCGTTTGATTGCCTGTAGTCGTGGAAAATCCGGTAAAAATAATTTATTTGCTCTTGCGGGCTTCCTGTTTCGTAGTTATCTGTAGCCCAGGAAGGTGTAAACCCGAAAGTGGATCTGAAGTTGATGCGCGGCTTGCCGCTTTTCCCCTGCTTGGTAGTAATCAGTACAACACCGTTTGCAGCACGTGATCCGTACAGAGAGGAAGCTGCTGCATCTTTAAGCACAGTGATGGATTCAATATCATTCGGATTCAACGTGTTCATTATATTATTTGAGGTATAGAGTTGCCCGCTCATCTGGCCGGCACTCCCAGATACTACCGGAACTCCGTCAATCACGTACAACGGCTCGTTGGATGCATTCATAGAACCTGTGCCCCTGATCCTGATAGACGATGCAGATCCCGCCTGGCCGGATGTAGTCGTGATCTGCACGCCGGGCATTCGTCCTGTAAGAGACTGCTCAAAAGAAGTAACCGGGACATCTTTGATCTCTTTTTGATTGATTACTGTAGCTGCGCCGGTATAACTGCTTTTTGTAGTGGTACCGTATGCCACCACAAAAACTTCCTGGAGGTCGGTAATCCCCCTGGACATGCCCACATCAATTACAGTTTGATTGCCAACGCGAAACTCTTGTGTAATAAACCCAGTATACACGAAAACAAGCGTGTCATTTGCAGAAGCCTGGATGGAGTATTTGCCTTGCTCGTCGGTAATTGCCAATGCCTTGCTCTGCCTGTTCACAACATTGGTATTGGAAAGGGGCTGGCCGTTTTCATCCACAACCGTACCCGTAACTTGTTGTGCATTTGAATGAATAATTAATACTAAAAATACTGTCAGCAGTGAAAAAGCTTTTCTCATGTAGCATAATTTAGATTATTGGATTATTGAAATTATAAAATTTTTATGTAAATCGTAATGATTTTGAAAAATATATCTTATAAAATTAAATTCTGCTAACAAATTAAGGATTATGTTAGCCAACTACTAATTAGAATTTATTAGCTTTTTAAACTTAAAACAGTATTTTGCGCTTATGCCTGCTTATAAAATTACTGACGTTGTAAACAATGCGCTTCCCGGCGTAATGACAGTTGTTGAGATAGCATCCATAAAAATTATTGTGGTGAAAAAAGAAAAGCAGGTGTATGCTTTCCGGGCATCCTGTCCGCATGCAGGCACCATGCTTACGGATGGATATATTGATGCGAAAAACTGTGTCGTATGCCCCACCCACTTTTATAAATTTGACATTGCCTCGGGAAAAAATGTAACAGGCGAAGGCTACCGCTTAAAAACCTATACAACAGCAGAAGCAGACGGGGAGTGGTATGTGTATGTGTAATACATACGGAAGCTGTTATAAGCTTCTCGCTTAGCCGTGCTCTCGCATTATCAAATCCACAGATTACCAGAATGGTTTAAATTCTATCATCATTATAACAATAGATGATCTGATTTAAAATAAGCATTTCCTTAGTAAGTGATGTAGAACCGGAATTTCCATTAACCAGATGGTAGTTTTAAAGTTTCTACTATTCCTAAATAGTATAAATTTATACTAATTATTTTTAAATAAGTATATTTATGTACTTTTCATGGCAATAAATAGTATTTTTGTATTATAAATATTAGGAAATAACCATCTCGCCTAATGCGAGGCCAACCGGGATAAGTATTGAATCTAAAGAGATGATTATTCTATGTTACAACTGAAAAACAGATAAAATATAAAATATACACATGAAATAGCCATAAGCAAAGTTGCATACCAACCGCGAATGAATAAAGGCTATTCCATGTGACCATAAAGAAAAATTAAAATATACAGATGAAATAACCATAAAGATTGAGCATCTATACCAACCGGGAATGAGTATTGAATCTAAAAAATGGTTATTCCATGTGGCAATTGAAAAAACAAATAAAAATACACATGAAATGAATTATAGTTTGATAAAAGATGTACTTGATTTAATCAAAATGTTTGAAAATGAAAATACAGGAATTAGCGCTTATCAAAACGATGTAGAAGGCTTTAAAATTTGGATGGCCAAAAAATATCAGCCTCTTATTCATGATCAAGAGGTGGATTGGGAAGGTAAACTAACAGGAAGAACAACTGAAAGTGTTATTGCCAGCCTGGTAGTTCACATGAACAGGTTTGGCAAAAATTACTTTAAATCGGCAATTTATGGCTCTGATTTTTCAACCCCTGACGATGTTATCTATTTGATTGTATTGAAATTCAGCCAAAACATGAGCAAAATGGATCTGATTAAAAAGAATGTTCATGAAAAACCAGCAGGCATGCAAATTATCAAAAGGCTAATCGCCAATGGTTGGGTATATGAAAAAGACTCCGACACAGACAAAAGAAGTAAAGTTATCAATATTACCCATGCAGGTTTAAGGGCATTGGATGCAGTAATGGAAAAAGTAAGGCATGCAACTGATATAGTATCCGGCGATTTGTCGAATGAAGAGAAAATCGAGTTAATACGGCTATTGAATAAACTCAATGATTTTCACCAAAAGATCTATCATAAAAACTTCGATCCTAAAACTTTATTAAATAATGTAAAGGATTTTAAAACTAATTAGCATGCAAAGGGAGAACATCTGATTTCTAAGAGGCGCTGCCCAGGTAGATTATTCGGTTCAAACCATTATCTACTCCTACCTGTTCTTCCAGGTAAAAAAGACATTATCAGGGGCTTATCAGATTAACCACCCGGTACGCACACACAAAGAAATTGAAAATGAAAAAGAAGATAGCGATAATTGGTTCCGGATTTTCCGGTTTGTCAGCCGCAGCTTACGCAGCAAAAGCCGGGAATGAAGTTCATGTTTTTGAAAAACATGATCAGCCCGGCGGCAGGGCCAGACAATTTACTACGCCACAAGGTTTTGTGTTTGACATGGGTCCAAGTTGGTATTGGATGCCCGATATTATGGACAAGTTTTTTGCTGATTTCGGTTATAAAACAGCTGATTTTTTTGATCTGATATCCTTAGATCCACAGTTTGAAATGATTTTCGCGGATAAGAAAATGAATGTACCTGAAAATTTTGAAGCGCTCAAATTGCTGTTTGAAAAAACCGAAAAAGGTGCGGGAGTTCAGTTAGAGAAATTCATGAGATCGGCAAAATTCAAATACGAAGTGGGGATGCAGGATTTTGTTCAAAAACCGTGTTACAGCTGGCTTGAATTTGTTTCTCTCAAAATAGCCAAAAGTGCCTTGAAATTAGATTTACTCACGAATTTCAGGAGCTATGTTGCCAGGTATTTTAAAAACAAACAATTGAGAACCCTGATGGAGTTTCCCGTGATTTTTCTCGGCGCTTCGCCCAAAAATATCCCGGCGCTGTACAGCTTAATGAATTACGGAGGATATGCTTTGGGTACACATTATCCGAGAGGCGGCTTTTATCAATTAGTATTGGCAATGAAAAATGTAGCTGAAAAACAAGGTGCGGCTTTCCACTTCAATAATACAGTTGAGAAAATCAATACGGAAAACAACAAAGTAACCTCTTTGCAAATAAATGGTTCAAATCAGGAATTTGATGCGGTAATTGCTTCTTCAGATTATCACCATACAGAAAGCCTTTTAAATGAAGCACAAAGAAATTATACAGATACCTACTGGCAAAAAAGAACATTTGCCCCGTCGAGCCTGATCTTTTATTTGGGCATCAATCAAATCATCCCTGACCTCAAACATCATACACTGTTTTTTGAAAACGATTTGGATGAGCATATTGATTGTATTTATGAAAAAAAGAAATGGCCCGAAAATCCATTATTCTACTGTTGCTGCCCTTCTAAAACAGATGACGGTGTGGCTCCTAAAGGTAAAGAAAACCTGTTTTTGCTAATGCCATTGGCTATGGGTATAAACGATGATGAAACGCTCAGGGAAAAGTACTTAAAAGAAATGCTTGCCAGAATTGAAAAACATACCGGCATAAATGACCTGCTTTCAAAAATTGAGTACCAAAGAAGCTATTGCGTAAGCGATTTTATTGCTGACTATAATGCGTATGGCGGCAATGCATATGGCCTGGCAAATGTATTGAACCAAACAGCGGTTTTAAAACCAAAAATAAAAAATAAAAAATTGGATAACCTGTTTTACACAGGCCAGCTGACCGTTCCCGGCCCCGGAGTTCCTCCGTCCATTATATCCGGTAAAATAGTGGCCAACGAAATAAACAAAATCTATTATGAAACAGCTATATGATGAACTTTCTTACTCAGTAAGCAAGATAACAACCCAGAAGTACAGCACTAGCTTTTCTTTGGGAATTTTGGCCCTTAAGCCGTCTATCCGCAATGCAATTTATGCTATATATAGCTATGTAAGATTAGCAGATGAGATTGTAGATAGTTTTCATGATTATGATAAAGAAAAATTATTAAACACATTGAAGACAGAAACCCGCATTGCTTTAGAAGAAGGGTTTTCACTCAATCCTATTTTGCAAGCTTATCAACAAACGGTACATAAGTATAAAATTGATAGCAGGCTTATTAATCAATTCCTGAACAGTATGGAGATGGATTTGCAAAAGATAGACTACAACTCTGAACTATATAATGAATATATTTATGGCTCTGCCGAAGTAGTAGGCTTAATGTGCTTGCAGGTTTTTACAGAAGGAAATAAACAAAAGTTTGAAGAACTGAAACACTATGCCATGAAATTAGGTTCTGCATTTCAAAAAATAAACTTCCTAAGAGACCTGAAAGATGATTACCAAATTTTAGGCAGAACTTATTTTCCCAATGTTGATATGTGTGTGTTTGACAATTCCGTAAAATGCCAGATTGAAAAAGAGATAGAACAAGAATTTAAAGAAGCTCTGGCCGGTATAAAGAAATTACCAAATTCGTCTATGTTCGGCGTTTATCTGGCTTACAAATATTACATGTCATTGTTTCAGAAAATAAAAAGAAAATCTTCAACAGAAATAATGCATCATAGGATCCGCGTTTCTAATCTGCAAAAAGCCTTAGTAGCGTTTACAAGTTATGTAAGATACAAAACAGCCATTTTGTAATGAAAGTTTTTATCGTACTCATACCGCTTTTATTGATGCTTACCGACTTTAATCACCCGGCTTTGCATGAAGCAAGAGTTAATTACAACAAAGCGGCTCACGATAAAGATGTATGTAAACAAATGATTGATAAGCTGGAAAATGCAAGTAAAAATTCAGCTCTTAACCTGGCCTACCTCGGTGGGTTTCAAACCATATGGGCAAATCATGTTTTTAACCCGATAGATAAACTCAAAACATTTAAACAAGGAAAGAAAAATATTGAACAAGCCATCAATAAAGAACCAGGTAATGTTGAAATCAGGTTTATCAGGCTTTCCATTCAGAAACATGCTCCTATTTTTTTAGGCTATCGTACTAACATACAAGAAGACAGGGATTTTATTATCAAACACAGGAACGATGCAGCTTCGGAAGTTCTTCAGAAAAACATAGAGGCACTCTTAAAGTAATTATTCTATGAAACATACATTATATAGAGAGCAGCAGCTGCATTGCGATATACAAACTGCATGGGATTTCTTCTCTTCGCCCATGAACCTGCCGGAAATAACGCCAACAGATATGGCCTTTACGGTGTTGACAGACTATAAAGCTGAAAAAATATTTGTGGGAATGATCATTGATTATACCGTATCGCCGTTACTTGGAATACCGCTAAAATGGAAAACCAGGATAACAGAAGTAATGCCCAATAAAAGCTTTACAGATTTTCAGGAAAAAGGTCCATACAAATTATGGAATCATCATCATGAATTTATCGCTAATGAAAAAGGCGTTTTAATGAAAGATACGGTAGATTATCAACTACCTTTGGGCGTTTTGGGAACAATTGCACATAGCCTATTTTTAAGAAAAAAATTAGAAGGTATCTTTAATTACCGTTACCATGTTTTAGAAAAAAAATTCAACCAAGTAAATCAGTAATATAAAATAGCCATAAGAGTGCTGCATACCAACTGAGGATGAATATATAGCGCAACGAAGTTCACAGGAAGTAATTCCATTTGACCATACAGAAAAAAATAAAAAATATACACATGAACATTTTAATAACATTGCTCGTTTTTATATTGATGGAAGGTGCAACCTGGGTGATACATAAATATGTAATGCATGGCTTTCTTTGGGTTTTACACAAAGACCATCACGACCATAGCAATGAAGGTGCATTTGAAAAGAACGATTATTTTTTCGTGATATTTGCTTTGCCTACAATTGCTTTGATGTATTTCGGCTCATTGCAAAATTATAATTATTTGTTTTTTATAGGTTTGGGTATCATGCTATACGGAATGGCTTATTTTTTTGTACACGATATTTTTATTCATCAAAGGATTAAATATTTTAAGCACACCAACAGCCGCTATTTTTTGGCACTTAGAAGAGCGCACAAACAGCATCATAAGCATTTAGGAAAAGAAGAAGGTGAGTGTTTCGGTTTTTTGTATGTGCCTTTTAAGTATTTCAGAATGTATTTTAAATCTCATAAAAAATGATGGCATATACCTATTCACTGATATTGTTTTTTACGGTCATCATATGCTTTATTGCATCTTTTGACAGGAGAATTAAATTCCACAAACACTTTGGCTCGTTTTTAAAGGCTGCTGTTCTTGTTGCCATTCCTTTTATCGCATGGGATGTATGGTTTACTGCCCGCGGTGTATGGTGGTTCAACACAAACTATACGCTTGGTATAGTGATAGCAGGATTGCCTTTGGAAGAAATGCTGTTTTTTATTTTTATACCATTCTCTTGCATCTTTACCTATTATACAATTGATAAGTACTACAGATGGGAAGTTCTGAGTGCATTTAATAATTTATTGGCGTTTGTAAGCATTATTGTTTTATCTGTGGCTGGGCTGCTGAATACAGATAAAATTTACACGCTGATTACAGCAATAGTAACAATACTGACTTTGATCTATTTGCATTTTATAGCTAAGGCAGCATGGCTTACAAAAGCATCGGCAGTTTTTACGCTCCTAATGCTTGGCTTTTTCCCGGTCAACGGGATTTTAACCGGCAGCTTTTTGGAAAACCCGATCGTAAATTATAATCCAAAAGATTTTTTAGGAATAAGAATGTTTACCATTCCTATTGAAGATGCCGTTTACGGTTATTCTCAATTTCTTTTGGTAATTTATTTCTTTAAAAAATTTCAAAAACAAAAAAATTATGAAAATGAGTCCGTCAACCATTCATTAGCAGCTTACGATCCCGAACTGGAAAACAAATAATATATAAAGTGAGCTATAAGAATGCAGCATACAAGCGCCGATGAATTCCATGTGACCATAAAGAAAAAGTAAAATATATACACATGCAAAAGTCTTTTAAAATTTTAAATGCAGTTGCTCTGGTTGCAACTATAGTTGTCAGCTACTTATCCAATACTGGTGTTTTTAACGGCGAAACAATGGCAACAGTGTCTGCCAGGTACCAGAACTTGTTTACCCCTGCCGGTTATGCTTTTTCTATTTGGGGGCTTATATATTTAAGCCTTTTGGGTTTTGTAATTTATTATGGGCCTTTGGTGAAAAGCTCACCGGCCAAGGATAATACGATTTTGCAAATCGAATGGTGGTTTATTATTTCCTGTGTGTGTAATAGTTTATGGGTAATTACCTGGTTGTACGATTATGTACTTCTAACCATTCCTATTATGGTTGTTTTATTCATTGCTTTACTCAAAATAATTGTAAATACAAAAATGGCATTTCAAAAAACAACTATTGCAACCAATGTTTTTCTTAAGCTGCCTTTTTATATCTATTCAGGCTGGGTATCTGTAGCATTGGTAGCCAATATAGCTGCATTTCTTAAAAAAATTCAATGGAATGGCTTTGGAATTTCGGAAACATCCTGGGCAATCATCATGTTTATAGCAACGGCTGCTATCCACTTGTTTATGATTTATAAACGCAATATGCCTGCTTTCGGAATTGTTGCTGTTTGGGCATTAATAGCAATTGCAGTAGCCAATAAAGAAGTAAACAACACCGTCTATCTGGGCGCAATCATTTTTGCTGCTTTCATTTTAGTCAATATTCTTATTCAATTTTTTAAAACAAAAAAATTCTCGTTAAATGAGAAGTAAGATTTCCATATTTTGGTTCCGGCGCGATTTGCGCCTGGAAGATAATGTTGGACTTTCTCAAGCGCTTTCTAACCAAACTCCTGTTCTTCCCCTCTTTATATTTGATACAGATATTTTAGAAAAATTAGAAGATACATCCGATAGAAGATTAGATTATATTCATCAGGCGCTTGTGAAAATAAACAAGGAATTAAAAACTTTCGCTTCAACACTGAACACCTTCTATGGAAAACCATTGAATGTTTTTAAAAATCTGGCAGAAACATATGCTATTGAAGCTGTTTATTGCAACCAGGATTATGAACCGCAAGCAATAAAAAGAGATACGGAAATCTGTCAATATTGCAAAGAGCAAAATATAGCGTTCAGGGTTTTTAAAGACCAGGTTATTTTTCATAAAACCGACATTGTAAAAAATGATGCTGCACCTTATACGGTTTATACGCCTTATTCCAAAAAATGGAAAGCGTTGCTGGCCGAAAAAGATTATAAGCCTCACCGCGCAGATTTTTCTAAATTTTTAAAACAAGATTTTGCTGAAATACATTCCCAGGAAGCAATTGGATTTAAGCAAACCGGTATTCATTTTGAAACGCCGGAATTAGATGCTAAAATCATTGATGAATACCATCAATACAGAGACTTTCCTGCGCTGCAACGCACCACACAATTAGGCATTGCTTTGCGGTTTGGCACAATAAGCGTTCGCAAAACTGTGGCTTTTGCTTTGCAACACAATCAAACCTGGCTGAACGAATTAATCTGGCGTGAATTTTTTATGCAGATTTTGTATCATTTCCCCAAAGTGGCAAATCAGTCTTTTAAGGCGAAATACGATTTCATTCAATGGCGAAACAATGAGCAGGAATTTAAATGGTGGTGCGAAGGTAAAACGGGCTATCCGATTGTAGATGCCGGCATGCGTCAGCTGAATAAAACAGGCTATATGCACAACCGCGTACGCATGATTGTTGCGAGTTTTCTTTGCAAGCATTTGCTGATAGATTGGCGATGGGGCGAAGCGTATTTTGCCCAGAAACTCAACGATTACGATTTGTCTGCCAACAACGGCAACTGGCAATGGGCAGCAGGTTGCGGCTGCGATGCTGCGCCTTACTTCCGGGTTTTTAACCCGGCGCTGCAAACGGAAAAATTTGATAAGAATTTAGCATATATCAAAAAATGGCTGCCTGAATTCGGAACAAATGATTATCCGGAACCAATTGTTGAACACCGTTTTGCAAGAGACAGGGCATTACTTGCCTATAAAAAAGCATTGCAATCAACAGATCAGCCTCCAAGCCTGTTTTAAGTTGTGATGGTTGGGTTTTCCAATAGCATATCGATGAAACAATGTAAATTTAAGTACTAATGTTTTATCAAGATGCCAACTCAACACCAGATCCGGATGACCAAAGACGGCTCACCCACGCTTTTTCATACACACTATAATCAAACCTATCACTCTGTAAACGGCGCCCTGAGCGAGTCTCAGCATGTATTTATCCGTACAGGCCTGGCTGAAGCTGCACGCCGGAAGAGTCAAATAGTTTTGTTTGAAGTGGGCTTTGGCACCGGGTTGAATGCTTTACTCGCTTACAGCTTTGCCATAGCAAACAACCTGCATATACAATATCTCTGCCTTGAACCTTTTCCTGTGCCGCACAATCAGCTGCTTGCTTTCAGCCGCCAATTACAACTGCCTGCAGATTTACAGCAGGTATTTTTGCGTTTGCACGCTGCAAAAAATATTCCTGTATCGCTTGGCGACAGGTTTACATTTACCTGCTATGAAAAGAGTTTACAAAACTATCACGACAGGCCCGGTACAGACATCGTATTCTACGATGCTTTCTCTCCTGCGGTACAGCCTGAAATGTGGACTGAACAGGCCTTGCAGTGTGTAAGTGATATGATGAATGATGATGCTTTACTGGTTACCTATTGCGCTAAAGGAGCCGTGAAAAGAATTTTAAGGCAACTGAATTTTGTTGTAGAGTCTTTGCCCGGTGCAAATGGAAAAAGAGAAATGATCAGGGCAACAAAAAAGCAGCACCCGTAGATGCTGCCTATACTATTGTTGTTGCAAAAATTATTTAGAGATCAATTCAGCAAAATGCTTGATTGTTCTTACTAACTGTGCAGTGTAGCTCATTTCATTATCGTACCAGGAAACAACTTTTACAACTTGTTTGTCGCCCACAGTGATCACTTTAGTTTGCGTAGCATCAAACAAAGAACCATATTTAATACCAATGATATCGCTGCTCACCAACTCATCTTCTGTATAACCGAAGCTCTCGTTTGAAGCTGCTTTCATAGTAGCATTAACTTCTTCTTTGGTTGTTTGCTTTGCCAACACTGCAACCAATTCTGTTACAGAACCTGTGATCACAGGTACGCGTTGTGCGCCACCGTCTAATTTACCTTTCAGCTCAGGGATTACCAGGCCTATTGCTTTAGCTGCGCCTGTAGAGTTAGGCACTATATTCTGCGCTGCTGCACGTGCGCGGCGAAGGTCGCCTTTGGCGTGCGGAGCGTCTAAAGTATTCTGGTCGTTGGTGTAAGCGTGAATGGTAGTCATGCTGCCTGCTTCAATTGTATAAGCATCGTTCAATGCTTTGGCCATTGGAGCCAAACAGTTGGTAGTGCAGGATGCGCCGCTGATAACAGTTTCAGAGCCATCAAGAATATCATGGTTTACGTTGTACACGATTGTTTTCAGATCACCTGTAGCAGGAGCAGAGATCACAACTCTTTTAGCGCCTGCCTGTAAGTGTGCTTCTGCTTTTGTTTTATCTGCGAAGAAACCTGTACATTCCACAACCACGTCTACATCATGTTCTTTCCAGGGAATAGTTGCAGGGTCTCTGTGAGCATAGATATTTACCTCATCGCCATCTACAATAATAGAAGATTCTGTATGTTGTACATCCTGGTTAAAACGACCTTGTGCGCTGTCGTATTTTAAAAGATGTGCCAAAGTTTTAGGGTCAGTAAGGTCATTGATAGCAACCACGTCAATGCCTTCCATGTTGTATATTTCACGATATACCAAACGTCCGATACGGCCAAAACCGTTGATAGCAACTTTTACGCTCATAGTATTTTAATTTTATTTTTAATTTATTCTGATGCAAAGTTACAATATATTAGCTTACGGAATATGATTTATGACATAAAAAACTAAACTTTTGCATATTCGTTAGTTTTTTGCTGTTAAAATATTGATGTGTGATTTTTTGTATGCTGCTTTTGCGGATGGCTTTTAATGGCCACATTAAAAGCCTTATTCATTCCCGGTTGGTATAGATTCCTAATCTTTATGGTTATTTCATGTTGCATTCTGCCTCTTTTTGTGGCTCCCCAATGGCATTGAAGAACCTGCCATTTTGCTTAACAGATGTATCCCAAATTTTTATAAACATTTCTTGTTTAAAATTTGGGTGAATGAGAAAAAAATATTTACCTTTGCAATCCATCAAAAAATGGAGCGTTGGTCAAGAGGTTAAGACACCTCCCTTTCACGGAGGAAACACGGGTTCGAGTCCCGTACGCTCTACAAAGGAAAGGTTTAAAAGTTGTAGAATCCTGATTTCTGTAAAGAGGTCAGGATTTTTAATTTACCCGCACGATATCGCTCATTATCATCACCGCTGAATTAAAGTGTATCAAGAATATTGATGTAGCTTATATAGCGACCCGGCGAAACCCTGCCTGTATGCATCACCGCGTTTTTAACGGCACAATCAGGCTCATTTACATGCAGGCAATTGTTGAATTTACACTCCGGTAAAACTGCGCGCATTTCAGGAAAATAATGCGACAACTCAGCCTTGGGCATATCCGCCAGCGCAAACTCCCTAATGCCCGGCGTATCTATAATGGCGCCGCCTTCAGCCAGGTCAAACATTTCTGCAAATGTGGTGGTATGCATACCCTTGCCGCTCCATCCGCTGACTTCACGGGTTTTCAGGTTTTTTTCAGGAAGTATGCTATTGATGAAGGTAGACTTGCCAACACCGCTGTGTCCACTGATGAGGGTGGTTTTATTGTGCAATAAATCTTTTACTTCATCCAGCCCCTGATTATTCACCAGGCTGATGCCTGCTACTTTGTAGCCTATATCGCTGTAAATGCGCTTTAGTTCTGCGAACTTTTCCTCTTCCTTATTTTTATGCAGGTCTGTTTTATTAAAGATAATAACAGCAGGTACGTGATAGGCTTCGGCCGTCACCAGGAAGCGGTCTATAAACCCCGGCGATGTCCTGGGATTTTTTAAAGTAGCAAACAGTAAGGCCTGATCAAGGTTAGAGGCTACAATATGATGCTGGTTTTTATTGTGGGGAGAAGCGCGCGCAATGTAGTTTTTGCGTGGAATGATCTTTACGATCACTACGCTCCTTTCGCTTTCCGTATCGGCTTCTATTGCTACTTTATCGCCCACGGCGATAGGGTTGGTTGAGGTAATCCCGTCAATCTTAAAAACACCTTTTATACGGGCATTAAGGATCTCGCCGTTATCGGCTTTTACAATGTACCAGCTGCCGGTGGATTTATATACTGTTGCCTGCAAAGAATTGTTTTTTGTAAAGATAGTTTTTAGCGCGGTAATTCAAAAACTGAAAATTATTTGTTGCTGCGCGCCTGGTATTCCTTAAAGCACACGGTGATGTATTGGGCCATATCCAGTTCATTCATTGAAAGTGCTACATCATACGGTGGTTCGTACAGGCGCATAAATTCATCGCGCTCGCTGCCCGTAAGGCCCGTATAGGTTGTTACCAGCGACTTTGTAAACCTGCTTTTTACATAATTATTTTCTTCAAGCGATAGGGCAAAGTTTTTATAGAATTGCTTCTTGTTGTTTTTCTTGATCTGCAATGCATAAAACAGGTTGCCGATATTAAACGGGTTGGTGAGCCAGTCCACAAAATACCTTGCGGAACTTTTTGCATTGAATATTTTTGCGTATTCTCTCCGGTTGGCCAGGGAGTCGAGATAATGATTTTTATTGACCACAATAATATCTTTCAACACTTCTTCCCGTGAAGAAATATCCTGAGGCTTGGTAATGATAACCATGTTTACGATCCTGTTAGCTGGTACGGCATATTTTGCAGACCTTATGCCGTTGTATAGCACATACAGAGAATCAGCCACACCTGTAGCAGGCAAATAAAATATGCCCATTGAGTCGGTAATTGTTTTTTGTCCGCCGGTACTGTAAACTGCTGCGTGGGCAACAGGTTCGCCGGTGAGGCTTTCAACAGTGCCCATGATGAGGTTGCTGCTTTGTGCAGCAGCATTTGTTGCCATCAACAGGAAGATAATATAGTAAAGGCCGGCACGCATCTGCTAATTTTGGATCTGTAGTTTTTTAATTTTTGATCCCTCTTGGTAAACTTTGTGTTTCTGTGCCCATTGTGGTTAAACACTAATGGAAGCATACGCCATAAAGGCTTCACAACGGTCACGATTATTATTACTGAGACACAAAGGCACCAGGGATTTCTTGGTAAAATTAACAGGAAAACTTATGCAATGGTCATAAATAAAACAAAAAGCGCAGAAGAACTGCGCTTGGTAAGACTGCTCTCTACATACTAATGCCTAATTGAATAGCCGGAGTTACTCCTTTAAAAAAGTCATTGAAATACATATAAGGTTGTACTGATAGCCCTTTATATTTTAACCCTCCAACACCGAATTTAAAAGTATTCTGAGGCATAAAACCCCCTCGGCCTTTTATTAAGTACCCTAGAGTAACCGGCAATATATAACCGGGGTTGTGTGAGGAACTGGCGCCGAAATTTTTTCTATAATTCAACGTTATAAAGTCATTTCTGTAAGCAGCCAGCTTACCTTCTGGATCAGTTTTAAAGAGATAATTGGGTTCCCAGGAAATGCCAAATGCATTTGTTCCCCGTTTATCATCGCCTATACCATGCACAAAATATAGGTTCAGGGAAAAGGCAGGTGTAAAATAATGCTTATAATTCTGGGCGGCTACACCAATAGTCATTTCCAGCTGGTTTCTTGAAACAGGATAGCGGAATGGATTGCCCGTAACTTTATTGTCTTTCACTGAAAAGACAGATGTAACCACACCTCCCTGTTGTTGCCTGCGTATTTTTTTTGGATTTGACGATTGGGATTCATTTATCAGCTTTTGTATAAATTCGGTAGTATATGCATTATCGTATTCCATTAATGTAGTTACATCGTTTAAGACGAATGAAAGTATTAATGGGAAGTTATCATTGTGAGCGCTTGCAATCTCCGGAAAAATATTGAGCGTATCTTTCGCTGTTTTTAAATCACTCACTTCAGTAATGCTGATATAATATGACTGCTCCTTAAGTGTGTTTATCTTTACGGTTAATGATGCATTAGCGTTTTCATATAATTTTACGTTTACGGTTTTGCCATGCAGTCCCGGCAATGAGTCTTTTATTCTGTTTAAGTGACGGCTTACCTGCGATATGATACTGCTGATGCTGCCCATCTTTTCTACATCTGATAGCGCTGCAGTATGAACGAGCAGATAATTACCCTTTCCATAGTCAAGCTTTACACCTGTTTGGGGTGTCTGTGCTTTTAAAATAACTGAGCTTAACAGCAGTGCCGTAATAAAAAATAAATGCTTGTTCATATATGCGTTATAAAGGTATAGCAATGTTTGTGACGCTTTTAGATTGGATTATATAGGCTTCTTCAACCTCTTCCTGCCTGCGCTGGCTCCCGAACCGGAAAACAATTGGAGCAGCTTTGTTGCGGTATGATGTTGACTCCCGGACTTTTTCAATATCACTGAGATAAACAACTTTTCTTTTTGCAGGTGTAGCTGCCGCGGTCTCGTATTGGATGGCGCTGACAACCGGCATTGACTGCTGCTCTTCAACAATAACCTGTTCTTTATTTTCCGGCAGTATCGCTGCTGCCGCTATTTTAGCAACTCTTGTCTTTAGGTAGCTTTCTTTTAAATTTTCTTTTTGCCCGGTTGACGCAAAATTTTTTGCTGATGCAATCCCGGTTGTTTGTGTTTTAACTTTATTGATTATAACACCCGGTATGTTACTGCCTGCGAAACGTGCAGCGCTTTCTTTTTCCCTGTTCAAATACATAAAGATTATTGCGCCTCCCAGACACGCAGCAGCAGCGTAGTGCCACCACTTTGCAGATTTACGCTTGCCGGGACTAAGCATATTTTCAAGCCTGTACCAACCGGCATTTTTATTGTATTGGTATACCGGATAATCTTCCAGTTTCGTCCGGATATTTCTATCGTTTTCTGTCATGGCTACTATAAGTTTATTATAGAATCTTTTTCGATCATTTGCTGTAATGCTTTTCTTGCTTTATTTAGCTGCGACTTTGAAGTTCCTTCAGAAATATTTAATTCGATGGCTATCTCCTTATGGCTCATATTTTCAAGCACGTATAAGTTAAAAACTGTCCTGTACCCTGCCGGCAGTTGCACTATATAGTTGAAAATATCATCTGCTGCAAGTTTATCCAGGCTTGTCGCTTCTGCATCAATTATATTATCCAGCATCTCATTCTGATATAAAAAATGCTTTTGCTGCCTTAAGAGCATCAGGCATTCATTTACCATTATCTTTTTTAAAAAAGCTTTTTCACTGCCATTGCCCCGGAACTCAAATGTATTGATCTTATCAAAAAACTTTTGAAACCCTGTAAGCATCACGTCTTCGGCATCTTCGAATTTTTTTACATACCTGATACAGATGGCTAGCATTATATTTACATGGCGTTCAAAAAACACACGTTGTGCTTTCCTGTCGTTTTGTTTACATGCACGTATCAGATCTTCTGCCTTCAAAATATATGGTTCTGAATGGTAAATGCATTACGGTACAGGAAGGTTGCCTGTAGCAGATAATTTAATATTATTTACACCGCTTATTTACTCACACAATCATACCATCCTTCATGGTTAGAATGCGGTCGCTCATGTCTGCAAGCTCTTTGTTGTGGGTAACTATAAGAAAAGTCTGGCTGAATTTTTCGCGAAGGCTCAAGAATAGTTCATGCAGTTCTCTGGCATTCCTGCTGTCGAGGTTTCCCGTAGGCTCATCTGCAAAAACAATAGAGGGCTTGTTGATCAGCGCCCTGGCTACTGCCACGCGCTGCTGTTCCCCGCCGCTGAGCGCATGGGGCTTATTTTCCAAACGGTCGTCCAGGCCAAGTATAGACAGCAGCCGGCATGCCTCTTCCTCCGCTTCTCTTTTTTTCTTTCCCCCCAGCCATGCAGGAATGCACACGTTTTCAAGCGCAGAAAACTCCGGCAGCAGGTGATGAAACTGGAATATAAAACCGATATTCTTATTCCTGAAAGCCGCAAGTTTATTGCCTTTCAGCGTGTGTACCGAAGCGCCGTCAAGGTAGATCTCTCCTTTATCAGGCGTATCAAGCGTGCCCAGTATGTGGAGCAGAGTACTCTTGCCTGCCCCCGAAGAGCCGACAATAGATACAATCTCACCCTGGTTGATCTCTATATCAACGCCCTTTAAAACTTCCAGGTCTGTGTAACGTTTGTGTATATTTACAGCCTTTAGCATCATTTTTGATTTAGCACTATAGAGTGCAAACGTAAAGTTTTAAGATTTAAAAACTTGATTTTATACCAAATATTTAATCCCGGGTATTGTTAAGTTCAATCTGAAACTCTACATTTGCCGAAAATTTACTAACCTTAAAAAAATTATAATATGTTTTGGAGTTTAGAATTAGCAACTTACCTGGAGGAAGCTCCATGGCCTGCTACCAAAGATGAACTGATAGACTATGCTATACGCTCCGGAGCGCCCATAGAAGTTGTGGAAAACCTGCAGGAACTGGAAGACGAAGGTGAGGTGTACGAAAGCATTGAAGACATCTGGCCTGACTATCCCAGCCAGGAAGATTTTATGTTTAATGAAGATGAATATTAATAACCGAGCCACCGTTTTTGCGGTGGCTTTTTGTTTCAGCCGCTGTTGCAGCTGCGCGCTTCTGTGGATAAACCGATATTGTAAAATTAAATATGCACAGCGCGGATTATATCCGCCTGCTATTCTTTAAAAGCCTATCTTTAATTTTGCGAAAATTATGGTCATTAAAAACGCTACATACGTTATTTCAAGCCCTTCCTACAAAAATTGTCCGCCTGCGGACATGCCGGAATATGCATTTATCGGTAGAAGTAATGTAGGCAAATCTTCGCTGATCAACCTGATTACCAACCGGCAAAATCTTGCTAAAACATCAGCAACGCCCGGAAAGACACAGCTCATCAACCACTTTCTTATAGAAAGCGGCAGCAACAAACAGGGCAGGCTGCAGTGGTACCTGGTAGATTTGCCCGGCTACGGCTATGCAAAAAAAGCAAAAACAGAACGGAAAAGCTGGAGCAAAATGATAGAAGATTATCTCTTGCACCGCGAAAACCTGGTAAACCTGTTTGTACTGATAGACAGCAGGCACAAGCCCCAGCGTATAGACCTTGAATTTCTAAGCCAGCTATACGAATGGGAAATGCCATTTACCCTTGTATTTACCAAAGCAGATAAAGAGAAGCCTGGTGTTGTACAAAGAAATGTAGATGCTTTTTTAGAAGAATTAAAGGCTTCCACGCAATTTTTGCCGCAGGTGATTGTAACAAGCTCTGCCAAAAAATCTGGCAAAGAAGAACTGCTTGAACTGATAGCGCGCATGAATGAATCGTCTACTGAACAACAATAAGTTAAAAGAATTTTATATGCAGATGTATAATTTTAATTCAGGGCCTTCCATTCTTCCTGAATATGTTTTAAGAAAAGCCGCTGAGGCAATTACTGATTTTAAAAAAACGGGGCTATCCATACTGGAAATAGGCCACCGCACAACTGCATTTATAGATACCTTACAGGAAGCCCGCCAACTGGCTAAAGAGCTGATGCAGCTTGGGCCCGACTATGAAGTGTTGTATTTACAAGGAGGCGCTACCACACAGTTTATGCAGGTGCCCATGAACCTGCTGGGCGCAAGTGATACTGCTGCTTATTGCGACAATGGCATATGGGGCACTAAGGCCATTAAGGAAGCAGAGATCTGGGGAAATGTAAATGTAGTGTCTTCTACAAAGGATAAAAATTACAGCTACATTGAAAAAGTGTTTGCAATTCCCGACGCGGTCAATTATTTACACATTACCACGAACAATACTGTGGAAGGCACGCAGTGGCACACCATCCCGGGCACAGGCCAAACCCCGCTGGTAGCCGATATGAGCAGTGATATATTCAGCCGGCCGCTGGATTTCAGCAGGTTCTCGCTCATGTACGCAGGCGCACAAAAGAATGCCGGTGCGGCCGGCACTACACTGGTAATTGTCAATAAAAATATTTTAGGCAGGATTAACAGGAACATCCCGCCGATTATGGATTACAGAAAACACATAGAAGCCGATTCGCTGTTGAATACTGCCCCGGTTTTTGCGGTATATGTTTCTTACCTTACCTTAAAATGGATAAAAGAAGAAGGTGGCCTGGAAGAAATGTGGAAGCGTACAAAGCAAAGAGCCGAGCTGATGTATGCTGCATTGGATTCGCTGGACATATTTACACCTATAGCGGCCAAAGAAGACCGCAGCCTGATGAATGTAACCTTTACCATAGAAAATAAAAACTGGGAAGATGAGTTTTTGGAACTTTGCAAAGAACATGGCATGATAGGCGTAAAAGGTTATCGAACTGTAGGAGGCTTACGGGTATCTCTTTACAACGCTATGCCGGTCAGCAGCGTGGTAAAGTTCACAGAACTGATGAGTATGTTTAACGACCGGAAGAAAAAAGCCAACTAAACAATTAAGCTTCAAGCTGCTTATGGCAAGCAACTTGTAATAAAGAAAAATAAAATATACACACATGAAATAACCATAAAGATTAGGAATGTATACCAACCGGGAATGATAATAAAGAATTAAGGTTTTGGTTATTCCGTGTGGCAAACAGAAAAATTAAATATTAACACATGAAATAGCCATAGTAAAGTTGCATACCAACCGCTAATGAATAAAGGCTATTCCATGTGGCAAACAGAAAAAATTAAATATTAACACATGAAATAGCCATAAGCCAAGTTGCATACCAACCGCGAATGAATAAAGGCTATTCCATGTGACCATAAAGAAAAATAAAAAATATACACATGAAATAACCATAAAAATTAGGAATTTATACCAACCGGGAATGATAATAAAGAATTAAGGTTTTGGTTATTCCGTGTGGCAAACAGAAAAAATTAAATATTAACACATGAAATAACCATAAAGATTAAGAATCTATACCAACCGGGAATGATAATAAAGATTAAGATTTTGGTTATTCCATGTGGCAAACAGAAAAATTAAATATTAACACATGAAATAACCATAAAGATTAGGAATCTTTACCAACCGAGGATGATAATAAAAATTAAGGTTTTGGTTATTCCGTGTGGCAAACAGTAAAAATTAAATATTAACACATGAAATAGCCATAAAGATTAAGAATCTATACCAACCGGAATGAATATGGAATCTAAAAAAATGGTTATTCCATGTGACAACTGAAAAACAAATAAATTATATACACATGAAATAATCATAAAGATTAGGAATCTATACCAACCGAGGATGATAATAAAAATTAAGGTTTTGGTTATTCCGTGTGGCAAACAGTAAAAATTAAATATTAACACATGAAATAACCATAAAGATTAGGAATCTATACCAACCGTGAATGAGTATGAATCTAAAAAGCTGGTTATTCCATGTGGCAAACAGAAAAAATTAAATATACACACATGAAAAAGTTATTCCTTATTCCTGCTTTATTCGCTACGTTATCGCTGTCTGCACAAACAAATATAGATGTAGCCAAGAACCAGGCATTTGAACTTGCAAGAAAAGGCGACTACGCCAAGGCAATAGATGTACTTACTAAAGCAGAACAGTCTGCCCCGGGCAATATAGTGCTGCTGAAAGACATAGCTTATTACAACTATGCCAAAGGAGATTATGACAAAGCAATTGAACATGGCAATAAACTGGTAAAGAGAGACGATGCAGACGAGCAGGTGTACCAGATACTGGGTTCTGCTTACAGGAACAATAAGAAATACGAGGAAAGTGAAAACATCTATGGCGAAGGCATTGCCAAATTCCCTAAAAGTGCAGTCCTATATGCAGAGCTGGGAACCACTTATGCCGATAACAATAAAGCCAGTGAAGCCATTGCCGTTTGGGAAAAAGGTGTAAAGATAGATCCGAATATCAGCAACAACTATTATTACCTTGCCAAAGCGTTTGCAAAAAATCTCAACCCGTTAAAATCTATTCTGAATGCAGAGACTTTTGTAAACATGGAGAATAAAACACAAAGAACCGTTGAAATGAGAACGCTTTTGCTGGAGCAATACAAAACGCTCTTCTCCAACGCAAGCTATATTAACCGGTACAGCAACGGGCGCAACGAATTTGAAAAAGAAGTGGCTGCTTCCTACCGCAAGTTTGCTTCCGTAGTTGCCGGCGGTGTGAATGCAGAGACGCTGTCTGCATTGCGCGGGCAATTTATTGTAGACTGGTTTCAGCAAAATAAAGACCAAAAATTCCCGTTTGCTTTATTTGACAGAAACAGGCAAATGCTTCGTTCCGGTATTTTCGATGCATACAACAGGTGGCTATTCTCCTCGATGTCTCCCGAACAGTTCAGAACATGGGGCAAAACCAACGAAGGGCAGATGAGTGAGTTTATGCGGTATTTTAATGCTTCTATCCTAAAGTTCCCCGAGGGCGGACAAATTTATTTCTAAAAAAATATCAATAAAAGAGACTAAATTATATAGTCTCTTTTATTTTTGCATTACGCAAATAACATAACCACTAAAACTACCACCATGCTGTTCATTGATTTGTTCTCCAACCTGCACATCCCGAATTTTGCTGATCCCGGGATCTGGATAAGCCTGCTCACCCTGGCTTTCCTTGAAATTGTGCTCGGGGTTGACAACATCATTTTTATATCGATCCTTTCCAACAAACTGCCGGAAAGCCAGCAAAAGAAAGCGAGGAATATAGGCCTGCTCTTTGCCATGCTGTTCAGGGTGGTATTGTTATTAATGATCAACTGGATCATAGGCCTGAAGGAACCGGTACTTACGCTGGATTGGTTCGGCGATCCGCTTACGGACGGGCCGATGCAGTTCTCCTGGAAAGACATTATTCTCATAGTCGGCGGGCTTTTCCTGATCATAAAAAGCACGCTGGAGATACATTCCAAAATGCAGTTGCAGGAGCACCATGAAGTGAAGGCTGTAGCTGCCGGCGCCAATATGCTGATCAAAGTAATTATCCAGATCATTTTGATTGATATGGTATTCTCGTTGGATTCCATACTGACCGCTGTAGGCCTGGTGGACAATGTGCTGATCATGATCATTGCGGTAGTGGTTGCCATAGGTATCATGATGCTGTTTGCAGGCCCTGTAAGCCGCATCATCAACAAGCACCCGAGCCTGCAGATGCTCGCGCTCAGCTTCCTGGTAGTGATAGGCGTATTGCTGATAGCAGAAGGCATACACCAGCATGTAAGCAAAAGCATTATCTACTCCTGCCTGGCATTCAGCCTTGCCGTGGAGCTGCTCAACATCAATTTCAGGAAAAAACAGGCAAAGCTAAAAGACGTAGCTGCCAATAGCCCGGAAAGGGATCTATAAACATTAAGTTTTTTTAAGCAACGCCGTCCTATTTGGGCGGCGCTTTTTTTATGGGTAATGGCAATAGATTTATTAAGATAAATGTTTATATTTGGTAGTGGAATTGGGGTGTTGGGCAATCCTAAAAAAGAACGAAAACTCTATTGGAAGAAGAGAAAAGAACAAAAAAATATGAACGAAACACCTTTTAAAGACGGGCAAACTTTGAAGAAAATATTCGCCGAGATTGCGAAAATGAATATAAAAAAACACACCCGTGAGATTGTTGAGTTAGTCATTGACGGTAAATTAAGCAAAGAAAATATTCAGAATATTCTTAGGAAACATTCGATACGAAAAGTTGAGAAAATCAAGCCTGAATTATTGGGCGTACTTATTGCTTATGCAAATTTTGTATTGGAAGACAACGTGATAACCAACAACGAGAAACAAAACTTTGAATTCCTCAAAATGTATTTCGTAATTCGAGAAGGAGACTTTTACAAATACAAATTATTGGAAACTAAATCCATAATCAACAAGCAATTAGAGCGTTTATATGCAGACAATTTGATTACCCAAACCGAAACGGAAAGCAATGATTTACTGCAAGAAATGTTTGATTTGCATTATGACCAATTTGATAAAATGAAAGAAAATTTTGTTATAAAATCAATCGAACAAGGTGCTGAGATATCAAATCTAGACACTGCAAATACAAACATTTTAAAGACAAAAAGTACAAATAAGCTGATTTTAAGGGTAAAAACATTCTTCGGAAAAAAATAAATTATGGGTTGTTCTTCAAGGAAAAGAATAAAAATTGCACCGGTATTAGCCTAAATGTGAGTAAAAAAATCAAGCAAATCGTTTAGCAAGAGAAACCAATCTTACAACTGAAAAATTAACGGAAGACATAAACGTAACTGCATAGAAATGGAAGAAGATTCTACAAATAAATTCGGGTTCTTAAATTTAGCGGTGCTTGTTCTTTCCGTTTATGTTCTTGGCGCTCTGATTATTGATACAACTTTTAAATTATCGGAGGAAACTTCTATACTTTTGAATTATATCGATGTCGCTATTTGCATATTCTTCTTTATCGAATTTTGTATAAGGTTTTATCAGGCTGATAATAAGTTGAAGTTTATGCGTTGGGGCTGGATTGATTTAGTTTCGAGTATTCCAATGATAAATTTTTTGAGATTTGGAAGAATTTTTAGATTAATTCGACTATTTCGCATTTTGAAAGCATTTCGCACGACAAAACATTTTGTAACATATATTTTTAAAAGCAAAGCACAAGGAGCATTTACTTCTGCAACAATTTTGGCGATTTTATTGATAATTTTTTCGTCAATAGCTATTCTCCAAGTTGAAAATACACCAACCAGCAATATTAAAACAGCAGAAGATGCCATTTGGTGGTCTTACGTTACAATCACAACAGTCGGTTACGGAGACAGGTATCCAGTAACAACAGAGGGGAGAATAATTGCCATGTTTTTAATGACCGCAGGAGTAGGACTTTTTGGAACTTTTACAGCTTATATCGCTTCTATTTTCGTAGTAGATAACAAAAAAGAAAAGACAGAAATAAACGAATAAAAGCTGCCTCTTCAATAAATAGCTAACCTCCCACTGGCGCAAGCGTCCGCTTGTGCCAGTAATGCTTGGATAGTCTGTAACACTTCCTCCAACAAAATAATCCCTCCGTTCTTTTAATTATAT
>NZ_JAOTPL010000020.1:0-51062 GCF_025631005.1 Haoranjiania flava | reverse complement strand
CTTTACAGGTCATGTTCAATCCAGTTTAGCCTGGAAGTATCATAGCCCACAGACTGTGCCTTGTTGAGAAATCTTTTTATGTATTCGTCCGGCATAACTTGCTCTCTGGATAAAAGCCACAAATAATCCAGTGTTTCTCCTGCTACCAGCACATGTTTATAATCATCATCAATATCTATCACATTGTAGCCGGAATAAAATGGCCCGAAAAAAGTGACCTGTAGTTTGCCTTCATCTTTTGCACCGGCAAATTTGGCCTTGCCCTGTGCACTTTCCCATTTTCCCGTTTTTTCATTGTAACCGCTATTCACCACCGATACCATACCATTTTCTTGTAAAGCATATTCAGCAGTGGTATTGCTGAGGTTTCTTTCATGGATAAAATCGATCCTGGCAATCTCATACCATTTGCCGAGGTATTTGTGGATGTCGAATGGTTTTACGGCAACGGCATTCTTAGGAATAGTCCTCCTGGTTTTAAAATAAATGGCTGCGCCGGCAGCAATGGCTGCAAGGCTGCCTCCTGCAAGCAAGGCTATTTTTTTGTTCATATTCATTATTTGTATTTTGTTATGAAAGGTATTCAAAAATGCTATCAATAACTATGCTGCTTTCGTAGTTTCTAAACGCTATGCAGGTCTCAAATAGTTTTTTCACAACTTCTGCTCTTGGAGATACACAATCCGACCTTTGCTTCAGATATTCTTCAAACACAATCTGCACGTAGAATACATTAAGTTCGCAAGAATAGTTCTTCGTGTGTTGTGTCTGGCTTAATAGTGTTCGTTTTGTAAACGCTTTAGCCCTGTGGTTATAAATTCCATGTGCTCAAAGCAGATGCAAAGTTTCAAAAAGAAAACCTTGTGTGTTCGTGGCAAATAGTAATCTATGGTGCTTGTGTTTCAGAAGATTTATTTACCACTATGTTCACCAACAACACACTAAGCGCACAAGAATCTTCGTGCCTCGTGGCAAACTATGGCAGAGAATCCCAGTCGCTGCGCCGGTACACACCAGGAACGGCATGGTCGGCTTCTACAAAATCGTAAGAAACAAAGTTGATGCCTTTCATCTCCGTAAAAAGGTAGGTTGCTGCTTTCAGGTAAAAATCTGCTCCGGCGGAGCCCATGCCTGTTGTCAGATGTCTGCTGTCAGGTATTCTGGCATAGAGGGTATCGTTGGAAATCCTATCCATATGAATTACCACACCAGGATAATTGTCATTAAGAAAATTCACTACGGTAGATGCCTGTAAAGTATCGCGGTTAAACATTTTCAGCGCATGTATCTTCATGTCGTTGCTTGCAGAGTCATATACAATTCCCCATACAGCACGGCTTTCAGTATTTGCTGCTAATGAATCCCGGCTATCTGTACTATCTGTATTGCTGCAGGAGTTGAGGCTGCACCCCCACAGGGCACCTACAACAAACCAATAGAATAAACGTTTCATATCAAAAAATTAATAAGCTCTTGCAAACAATACACGTTCCTTGCTCGGATTGCCTGTCAACACACACTTCCCGTCTTCCTGCGGATTGTTTAAGGGTATGCACCGGATGGTAGCTTTTGTAAGCTCTTTTATTTTTTCTTCCGTCTCTGCAGTGCCATCCCAATGTGCAGCAATAAACCCGGCTTTTTCATCCAGCAACCGCACAAACTCATCCCAGTTATCGGCATTGGAAATATTCTGTTCACGGAAAGCCAGGGCTTTATCAAACATATGCTGCTGAATATTTTCCAACAGCGCTTCAATGGTTGCTACCGCATTATCCAGGCTGTAAGTTTGTTTTTCTTTGGTATCGCGCCTGGCAATCTCTATTACATTATTCTCCAGGTCGCGCACACCCAGCGCCAGCCTTACCGGCACGCCTTTTTTTTCATATTCTGCAAATTTCCAACCTGGGCGGTTGTTGTCGCTGTCGTCGTATTTTACACGAATATTTTTTGTTTTAAGCCCATGGAGTATATGATTTACTTTGGCATCGATCAGGCTTTTTTGTTCTTCATTTTTATAAATAGGAACGATCACTACCTGTAGCGGAGCTATCTTCGGAGGCAATATCAGGCCGTCATCATCACTGTGCGCCATTACCAATGCACCGATCAGGCGGGTAGAAACGCCCCAGCTGGTAGCCCATACATAATCCAGTTGATTGTTCTTGTCGCTATATTTCACATCAAAAGCTTTGGCGAAATTTTGCCCGAGGAAATGCGAGGTGCCTGCCTGCAAGGCCTTGCCATCCTGCATCAGAGCTTCAATGCAATAGGTATCTTCAGCGCCTGCAAACCTTTCACTGGCAGTTTTCACGCCTTTGATCACCGGCACGGCCATATATTTTTCTGCAAATTCAGCATAGACATCCAGCATTTTTAAAGTTTCTTCCAGCGCCTCTTCCTTTGTTGCATGCGCTGTGTGTCCTTCCTGCCATAAAAATTCTGCCGTTCTCAGGAACAGCCTTGTGCGCATTTCCCAGCGTACTACGTTGGCCCATTGGTTTACCAGGATGGGCAGGTCGCGGTAAGATTGTATCCAGCCTTTGTAAGTATTCCAGATAATGGCTTCGGAAGTAGGGCGTACCACCAGCTCTTCTTCCAGCTTTGCTTCCGGATCAACAATTAGTTTGCCTTTATTTTCGGGATCATTTTTCAAACGGTAATGAGTAACAATGGCACATTCTTTAGCAAAGCCTTCAGCATTTTTTTCTTCTGCTTCAAACAAGCTTTTGGGTACAAACAGCGGAAAATAAGCATTCACATGGCCGGTGTCTTTAAACATCTTGTCGAGCGCATCGCGCATATTTTCCCACAGCCCGAATCCGTACGGCTTGATGACCATACAACCCCTCACAGCAGAATAGTCTGCCAATTCCCCTTTGATAATTAAATCGTTATACCATTGAGAATAATCCACTTGCCGCGATGTAATTTCTTTACTCATTTTGCGTATATTTGTTGTAATATTGTATTGTAGCGTTTGCAATTATTTAACAAATAATTAATGGTTTGAAATAAATTTACCATTTCTTTTATAGTCAAATAAATGCACGCAAAAGTAATAACTTTGAGAATAATTAAAAATTTTATCAATCAACAATAAAAATTTAATACAAACGCGATATGAAAACTAAATTATTAACTTTAGGTATTGCTGCTCTTCTTTTAGGCGGATGTACTGTAACCTACCAGGCGCCTCCCGATGTAGCACAGGAGAGGAGGGATTCCCGTTATTATGACGATGAGGAATACGCAAGGGAAGATTACGATGCAGAAGACCTGAACCAGGAAGAGCCTACAATAACCTTCAACGACGGATACTACAATAATAGTTATGTATACAATCCATACTACTACGGTTCCAGCTTTTACGCTGGCAATCCTTTCTGGGGACTGGGACTATACTCCGGCTGGGGCTGGGGTTGGGGCGGATTTTCTCCCTGGAGCGTGGGCATAGGCTACGGCTGGGGCGGCTACTATGGTTTCGGCAGCCTGTACTACGGCTGGGGCGGCGGATTCGGATGGCCAGGCTACTATGGTTATAACCCTTACGGTTACGGATACTATCCTTATGGCGGCTATGGCGGCTATTATTATCCTTATGTGATCAATAATTACGGCCCCAGAACTTACAGAGGCACTTCAGGCAGGACTTACACACCCAGCAGAAGCTACAGTGACGATGTGAATGTAAGAAACCTGCGCGGCGCTACTACCAGCAGTTCAAGAAACTATACGCCTTCAAGGACTTATGAATCTGCTAACAACAATGCACCTTCCAGGAGCTACACACCATCAAGAAGTTATACCCCTGCAAGCAGCAACGCGCCTTCCAGAAGCTATACGCCATCCAGGAGCTACACGCCTTCTACCAACAGCAGCGCGCCTTCCAGGAGCTATACACCTTCAAGAAGCTACACCCCTTCAACTTCATCCTCTTCATCAGGAGGTGGCTACTCAGGGGGCAGCAGCGGCGGTTCCAGGAGCTATACACCAAGCAGATAAATTATTTTACAAAATTCAAAAAATCTGTCGTCTTACAAGATGGCAGATTTTTTTATGTCTTTGCGGGCAAAATACAACTCCCTGCGGATATGCTCCACGGGCACGTTCCGTATCTTGCTTTCCAGCCAGGATTTTATATCCAGGTACATAAACGACCTGGTTTCCAGCTTATCATTTTCCAGCGCTTCCAGCTTTTCCTTCAGTTCCCCGAATGCTGCAATGATATTGCTGCGCGGAATATTAAATGACTGTTTCAGGAAAAAGAAGATCTCTTTTTCCACCATGCTCAGGTTATTCATTTTATACATAAACCTGTATACTGATTTAAGCAGGTATTCTATCAGCCTGTAATTACCCAGTTCAAAATGCGCTATCAGGTGCAGCAACCGCGCATAACATTGCAGGTCGGTTCGGAGGTCATAATTTTCATTGATGATCTTATTGAGGTAAAGTATGGCATTTTCATTATCGCCGCTGCCAAAATACAGGCAGGCTATTTTATAATAAAATACAAGGATCCGGTGCTTATCAAGGTGAAGTTTAAACCTGTTGAGTTTGCGGTTGATCTCCGGCACCATTTCCACACCCTGCAAAAACGTGCCTTCCAGGAAATGCTTGTTTATCCTGGCTGTATACAGGTACACAAAAGTCTTTACTTTAAGATTGATGTTGGATCGAGGGATTTTGTTGCTGCTGAATTCTTCAAAGACGTTGAGTATTTCTATGAATTTATGGTAGTTATTTGTATCAAAATGGGCGTTCAGCAGGTTATGAAAAGCCTTCAGGTAATGATCAGGCTCCGCAAGCTGCATCGCGGGCTCATCCTGGAATAAGTTGAACCATTTCTGCGAATAGCGGTAAAACATAGGCAGATGCTGCAGTATAAAGTAGTACCAGCCATGTGCCTGGTAGTAATACATTTTTTCATAGAAATTAAGTTCTGCTTCAGAGCTTACGGGAAGATTGTTTTTAAAAAACTCTTCTAACGATGCAACATCTGCCGCATTGCGTGCATGCCCTCTTTTGATATACCAGCTGTACATGTTCAAAGCAAGGTTGGATAGTGCACCCTGCAAATGAATATGCCTGGCAGTCTCGGTCACTTCACGCGTAAGCATATCGGCCCTGTGTTCCATACTCCGGGTAATATGCAGCGACTCAATATTTTTTTCAAAATTAAGTATTTGTATCAGGTCGAAACTAAGATGATAACTGATAGCAATAGTTTTGGCCTTGTTCAGGACCTTCAGGCTTTGGATGTACAATCCTTTGTTGTAGTAGATATGTGCATTGTGTATTAATTCTGTTACGGATACGGAAATGTCATTATCCTCATTTAATATACGCAAAGATGCCAGTACCTGTTTGGTGAGGTGTGCTTTAAGATTAGAGAGCTGGTGCTTTTTTATATTGCTATTTTTCCTGATCAGCGCAGCCTCATCGTAGTTCTCCATTTTGTCAATAGCATCAAAAAGTTGCATAATGATGAAGTGCTCACTGCCTGAAACACGCTTCATATACAGCTTAAAATTGCGTTTTTCACTTTTCTCCAATGATTTTATGAGGTGGAAAAGATCATCGTTTTTGGCGTTGGGCATCGTAGTTTAATTTCGATAAAAGTACGATAAATAGTACGTTTGAAAAAATTATACCTGTCTTTTAAACGGAAAGTTTGTAAATTTTCGGTTTTACGGCTATGTTTTATTTATCTATATTTGACATTGAACAAAACTATCGGAATGAATACGGAGAAAATTTACATTTTTGACACTACACTGAGAGATGGAGAGCAGGTACCCGGTTGTAAACTTAACAAGGATGAAAAAATCCGCCTGGCATTGCATTTAGAGGCTCTGGGTGTAGACATAATCGAAGCAGGCTTTCCGATCTCCAGCCCAGGTGACTTTGATTCTGTGGAATCAATCTCCCGGGTAGTAAAAGAAACGACGGTTTGCGGCTTGACACGCGCTGTGCAAAAAGATATAGAAGTTGCCGCAGAGGCCCTCAAACATGCCAAACGCCCAAGGATACATACCGGTATCGGTTCTTCTGACAATCATATCAAATACAAATTCAACACCACGCGGGAAGATATTTTAGAGCGCGCAGTAAAAGCCACCGTACTTGCCAGGAATTTTGTACCCGATGTAGAATTCTATGCAGAAGATGCAGGCCGGGCTGATCTGGCGTTTCTTGCAAAACTTATTGAAGCGGTAATTAATGCAGGTGCAACGGTGGTAAATATCCCGGATACTACCGGTTATTGCCTTCCGCACCAATATGCAAATAAAATATCTTACCTGGTAAATAATGTACCAAACATTGATAAGGCAATTATTTCCTGCCATTGCCACAACGATCTGGGCCTTGCTACAGCCAATTCACTGGCAGGCATTATTGCAGGCGCCAGGCAGATTGAGTGTACTATTAACGGTATCGGTGAGCGTGCAGGCAATACTTCACTCGAAGAAGTAGTGATGGCCATCAAAAAACATAAAGAGCTTAATTTCCACACTTCCATACAGCATACAAAACTCTATGAAATGAGCAGGGAAGTGTCCGAGACCATGCGTATGGTGGTGCAGCCCAACAAGGCAATCGTAGGCGATAATGCCTTCGCACATTCATCAGGCATTCACCAGGATGGTTTCCTGAAAGAAGCCTCCACCTATGAAGTAATTGCTCCTGAAGAAGTAGGCGCTGACACTTCCAAAATAGTTTTAACTGCCCGCAGCGGCAGAAGTGCACTGGCATACCGGTTTAAAAAGATCGGCTATGACTTTGACAGGGACCAGGTAGATGCATTGTATAAAAAGTTCCTGGAAGTTGCAGACAGCAAGAAAGAAGTGCAGGACGAGGATTTAAAGTTAATGGCAGAAGAGATTACTGAAAGCATTGCATACAAGAATTGAGAGCTATTTAAAATAAAACTTTATTGAATGACGTTATTTGATAAGATCTGGGAAAAACATGTAATAAAAGAAATTGAAGGAGGACCGTCAGTCCTATACATTGACAGGCATTTTATTCATGAAGTTACCAGCCCGCAGGCATTCAAAGGGCTGGAGAAAAGAGGCCTGCCTGTATTCAGGCCGCAGCAGGTGGTAGCAACCGCCGACCACAATGTACCTACGCTCCACCAGGAATTGCCCATCAGGGAAGAACTGAGCCGTATACAGGTTGAGACGCTGAAGGAAAATTGCGCCAAGTTTGGCATAGAACTATATGGGCTGGGGCATCCTTTCCAGGGAATTGTACATGTAATAGGGCCTGAACTGGGAGTAACACAGCCCGGCTGCACCTATGTTTGCGGCGACAGCCACACCAGTACCCACGGAGCATTTGGCAGCATTGCATTTGGTATAGGCACAAGCGAAGTGGAGATGGTACTGGCAACGCAATGCCTTCTTCAGAGCCGTCCGAAACTGATGCGCATAAATGTTGACGGCGAGTTGGGAAAAGGAGTTACTTCAAAAGACATTATTCTCTACATCATTTCAAAAATATCTGCAAGCGGTGCCACCGGTTATTTTGTTGAGTTTGCAGGATCTTCCATACGTAACTTAAGCATGGAAGCACGGATGACCATTTGCAACATGAGCATAGAAATGGGCGCACGCGGCGGTATGATAGCGCCGGATGAAGTCACTTTTGATTATATCAAAGGAAGGAAATTTGCACCATCCGGAGAAGCGTGGGAAAAGAAACTGGCTGAATGGAAGGAGCTTTATTCAGATGAAGATGCCCGGTTCGATAAGGAATATTTCTTCAAGGCCGAAGACATAGAACCCATGATCACTTACGGAACAAATCCCGGCATGGGCGTTGGCATCACAGGAAGCGTACCGGCTATCAACGAGGTTGAAGAAAAAGACAGGACTTCTTTTGAAAAATCCATAGCATATATGGGTTTCCATGCGGGTGAAACATTAAAAGACCACCCTATAGATTACGTGTTCATAGGCAGTTGCACCAACAGCCGTATTGAAGATCTGCGCACAGTAGCGGAGTTTGTAAAAGGCAGAAAGAAGGCAGCGCATGTCACCGTTTGGGTAGTGCCGGGCAGCAAGCAGGTGGAAGCACAGGCAAAAGCAGAAGGCATTGATGAAATACTTGAGGCGGCAGGTTTCCAGTTTCGCCAACCCGGTTGCAGTGCCTGCCTGGGCATGAATGAAGATAAAATACCGGCCGGTAAATATTGCGTATCTACCAGCAACAGGAATTTTGAAGGGAGGCAGGGGCAGAATGCCAGAACAATGCTTGCAAGCCCTTTAACAGCAGCAGCTGCGGCTATTACTGGTAAGGTTACAGATGTAAGAGAGCTGGTATAATGTTTCCAGATTAGTAAATAATAACATTTGTAGGCGTATAATTAAAAAAGAGGCGTATCTTTATAAAAATGATAAGTAATGACCACAAAATTAAACCTTACTATACAAGAAGATACAGCAATGCGCATTAAACAATATGCGGCAAAAAGAAAAACATCTGTATCGAAAATAGCCGAAGAATATTTTTCTTCACTGATCAGGAAAGAAGCAAAGTATAGGTCGGGCAAGAAATCTTTTGTGGAGAAATATGGCGGATGCATTAATGATATTTCCATTGTTGATATCAACAGAGCGCACGAGGATTATTTAAAAGAAAAGTATGGCGTATAATCTATTTTTAGATATAAATATCATTGTGGATGCTTACCTCGCAGAAAGGCAGGGGAATAACGATGCGTGGACAATCATTTCGGCAGGTGAAGTAGGAGTATTCAATTTATTTTTATCTGAATCAGTGATTAATACTACGGCATATCTTACAAGTAAAAGCATAAAAGCAGATATGTTTAAAAAAGGAATCAACGAAATGCTTTCCTTTATTACAGTGCTTCCCTGCTCAAACGAAACAGTCATCAAAGCATATCACACTGCAAAAAATGATCTGGAAAAGGCGGTATTATACCAAATAGCATTGGACAATAAGATGGATTATTTCGTTACTTCTGATTTAAAAGATTATAAAAAAATAGCACACCCGCTGTTGCCGGTGATCAGCGCAAAAAAGATGGTGGAATTGTTGGAGAATTAATTAAAGTAAAATATTGTATGGGAATTATTTTGAATAAGCAGGAAGAAAGCAAGGGAGGCACCAGCGTGCAATACAATCAAAGAAAAACTATCAGGTCTGGTGCAGTTCCTATTGAACTGGAAAACATTGATACAGACCAGATCATACCGGCGCGCTTCCTGAAAGCTACAAGCAGAGAGGGCTTCGGTAAAAACCTTTTTCGCGACTGGCGTTATGAAAATGATGATGAGTCTCAACAGGTAGCTTCATTTCCTTTAAACAACAAAATCTATTCAGGAAAAATATTGATAGCCGGAAAGAATTTCGGCTGCGGATCTTCGCGCGAGCATGCTGCATGGGCTATAAAAGATTATGGTTTTGATGTGGTAGTGAGCAGCTTCTTCGCCGATATTTTTAAAAATAATGCTCTGAACAATTTTATAGTGCCGGTAACCGTTTCAGAAGAATTTTTACAGCATATCTTTGAGGAGCTGAAAAAAGATCCGGCTACTGAAATTGAGGTGGATATTAAAAAACAAACTATCACGGTGATCCCTACCGGCAAACAGGAGTTTTTCGAGATCAATGAATATAAAAAAACCTGCCTGATCAACGGCTTCGACGATATAGACTATTTACTGAATATGCGGGATGAGATTGAGGAGTTTGAAAAGAAATATAATAATCAGTGATTTGCGCCGAATCTATAACACTAAAAGCAGGCGAAGAATATCTGCTGCAGAATGTTTCTTTCCGGTTAAATGACAGAGAACATTTAATCATAACAGGCAGCTCCGGAAGCGGAAAAACAATACTGGCAAAGGTTTTAGCAGGTAAAATATTTGCATCAGGCTCTTTGAAATTGGTATTTTCGGGCAATAAGAAAAAAGTTTTTGTTGAGCAGAGGATGACATTAAAAAACAAAAGCAATACCACCGATGGTTACTACCAGCAGCGTTACAACAGTTATGATAATGAGGATAGTGATACTGTTTCAGAATCGCTGGTGAAAGTGAAAAATGATAAGCCAAGAATTAATTTTCTTTCAGATCAATTCAATGTGCAGTATATTCTTGACAAGCCATTACTGCAACTATCAAGTGGTGAACACAAACGTTTCCAGTTAATGAAAGCTTTGCTTGAAGAGGCACAGTTGCTTATTTTTGATGAACCTTTCACCGGCCTGGATGTAGAGAGCAGAAAAAATTTAGGCGCAATTTTGAAGCAAATAGGCAAATATGCCCAGCTCATCATTATAGCAGGCGCTCACTTCGAATACCTGGATGTGTTTACACATGTGTTGGAGTTAAAAGGAGGAAAAGTAAATTTTTTCAGGCGTAAGGAAGATTATACTTTTAAAACGCACATCAGTGAAAAATCACGCTTTGATCTTTCAGAACTGCCATTATCTAAAAACAGTAAAGAATTTGCTATAGCTGTACAAATGACAAATGTAAGTGTGAAGTATGGTGAAAAACAAATCCTGGATTCTATTCACTGGTTGGTGAAGAAAGGCGAACGTTGGCTGGTGAGCGGAAGGAATGGTTCAGGGAAATCTACTTTACTGAGTCTGATCAATGGCGATAACCCACAGGCTTATGCAAATGATATTATTTTGTTTGACAGGAAAAGAGGCACAGGAGAAAGCATTTGGGATATAAAAAAGAATATCGGTTTTATGTCATCGGAGTTATACGCCTACTTTGACAAAAGTATCACGTGTTTTGAAACTGTTGCATCCGGGTTCTTTGACACCATTGGCTTATATAGAAAATTAACTGAAGAACAAATTGGTTTAGTTCATAAATGGCTCAATATTTTGTATATGCAGCATGATGCCTTAAAAACATTGTCTTCAGTATCTCAGGGTAAACAAAGACTGCTTTTATTAGCGAGAGCTTTAGTAAAAGACCCGCCTTTGTTAATGCTGGATGAACCATGCCAGGGACTGGACAGCCGGCAAACCAAAGCCTTTGTGAACCTGGTTGATGAGATAGCCGGAAATACTGATAAAACAATTATTTACGTGAGCCACTACGATGAGGAAATACCTGATTGTATAAAATATACATTAAGCTTAAATTAAAAAAATAGCTGCTTTGTGCAGCAATTATATGGAAAAGAAAATAACAGTCATCTGCGGAGACGGAATCGGTCCGGAGGTTACCAAGCAATCAATAAAAGTGTTGAATGCTGTTGCTGAGCAGTTCAACCATAAATTTAATTACGATCAGCAGATAATGGGCGCCTGCGCTATTGATAAAACCGGCGATCCGCTTCCACAGGCCACAATAGACAGTTGCAAAAACAGCGATGCCGTATTGTTTGGCGCCATAGGCCATCCTAAATACGATAATGACCCCCATGCAAAAGTGAGGCCTGAACAGGGTTTGCTGCGCATCAGGAAGGAGCTGCAGCTTTATGCAAACATACGCCCCATAAGCACGTACCCTACATTGCAACACTTATCGCCATTGAAACCTGACAGGCTTCAAGATGTTGACCTTGTTATATACCGCGAGCTTACGGGAGGAATTTATTTTGGCGAGAAAACATTGAGTGATGATAAAAATACAGCTTCAGACCTCTGTTTGTATACCAAAGCTGAAATAGAGCGGGTAGCTCACCTGGCGTTTAACCACGCTATGAACAGAAAGAAAAAAATAACACTGGTTGATAAGGCAAATGTTTTGGAAACATCGCGCTTGTGGAGAAAAGTAGTGCAGGAAATTGCACAGCAATATCCTGAAGTAGCTGTTGATTATATGTTTGTTGACAATGCATCTATGCAGCTGATCATTAAGCCCAAACAATTTGATGTAATTCTTACAGAAAATATGTTCGGAGATATTATCAGCGATGAAGCAAGTGTGCTCAGCGGTTCTATTGGCCTGCTGCCCTCATCTTCAATAGGTTCGGGCACCGCTTTGTTTGAGCCCATCCACGGATCATATCCGCAGGGTGCAGGCAAGGATATTGCCAACCCCGTAGGATCGGTTTTATCTGCAGCTATGATGCTGGATTATTTTGAGATGTATGAAGAAGCGGCGCTTGTGAGAAGAGCAGTAAGCTGGGCATTGGAACATGGCTTTGTAAGCCAGGATATTGACTCGGTAAATTATTACTCCACTTCTGTGATCGGTGACCTCATGAAGGATTTTATAGAGCAGAAAGCGCCATCAGAGATCAATAAAAAGTACGTGGTACTGGGCAAATCAACCATCATTTAAATTAATAAGCAGAACAAATATTTTCATGTCAGAATTAAACAAATATTCCAAAACATTCACACAGGACGAAACACAGCCCGCAACATTGGCACAGCTATATGGCATAGGCCTTACAGATGAAGATTTACAAAAGGCGCAGGTAGGCATCGTAAGCATGGGCTACGACGGCAACACCTGCAACATGCACCTGAATGATCTTGCCAAAGTGATCAAAGATGGTGTGTGGAAGAATGATCTCGTGGGCCTGATATTCCATACAATAGGCGTAAGCGATGGTATGAGCAACGGAACACCCGGCATGCGCTACTCGCTCATCAGCCGCGATGTGATCGCAGACAGTATTGAAGCCGTATGCGGCGCGCAATATTATGATGGGCTGATAGCTGTACCGGGCTGCGATAAAAACATGCCGGGCTCCCTGATCGCGATGGGGAGGCTCAACCGCCCGTCCATCATGGTTTACGGCGGCACAATTGCTCCCGGGCATTACCAGGGCCAGGACCTTAATATTGTTTCTGCGTTTGAAGCGCTGGGACAAAAGATTGCGGGCGACATTACACCGGAAGATTTTATTCAGATAGTAAAACATTCCTGCCCGGGCGCAGGAGCATGTGGCGGTATGTATACCGCTAACACTATGGCCGCTGCCATTGAAGCTTTAGGCATGTCATTGCCTTACTCATCTTCCAACCCGGCCATCAGCGAAGAAAAAAGAAGGGAATGTGAAGATGCAGGAAGAGCCATAAAATTATTACTCGAAAAGGATATAAAACCGCGCGACATCATGACCAGGGCTGCATTTGAAAATGCACTGGTAACGATCATGGTTTTGGGCGGAAGTACCAACGCTGTGCTGCACCTGATAGCTATGGCTAAAGCGGTAGACATTGTTTTAACGCAGGACGATGTGCAAAATGTAAGCAACCGCATCCCCGTGCTGGCTGACTTTAAACCCAGCGGAAAATATTTAATGCAGGACCTGCACAATAGCGGCGGCCTGCCGGTAGTGATGAAATATTTATTGGGCAAAGGCTTGCTGGATGGCTCCTGCCTGACGGTTACAGGAAAAACATTGGCAGATAACCTGGCAGAAGTACCCGATCTTGACTTTGAAAAGCAAGACATTATTTATCCCCTGGAAAAGCCCATCAAAGCTACGGGCCACCTGCAGATACTATACGGCAACCTTGCGGAAAACGGCAGTGTAGCCAAAATATCCGGTAAAGAAGGCGAACGATTTGAAGGTACGGCAAGAGTTTTTGACGGCGAACAGAACCTGATCAAAGGCATTGAAAGCGGGCGTGTAAGAAAAGGCGATGTGGTAGTGATCATCAACGAAGGTCCCAAAGGCGCACCGGGTATGCCGGAAATGCTGAAGCCCACAAGCGCCATTATCGGTGCAGGCTTGGGCAAGTCTGTTGCTTTGATTACCGACGGAAGGTTCAGCGGCGGCACACATGGTTTCGTTGTAGGCCATATTACACCAGAAGCTTTCGAGGGCGGCCTGATAGGACTTGTACAGGATGATGACATCATTGAAATAGATGCAGTGAATAATACGATCACTTTGAAAGTTAGCGAAGAAGAAATTGCTAAACGCAAAGCTGCATGGCAGCAACCCGAACTGAAAGTTAAAAGCGGTCTTTTATATAAATACGCGAAAACAGTGGCGCCGGCTGATAAAGGATGCGTTACTGATGATTTTTAAATAAACAAAATGAGTGAAACAAATCTGCAATACCCGATCGGCACATTTGAGCCAAAGCCTTTTTCAAATACATTGAAAGAGAAAATGCTTTCGGACCTGGCGGCATTGCCCGCGTTGATGGAAATGGCTGTCAAAGACCTGGATGAGTACCAGCTAAACACACCATACAGGCATGGCGGATGGTCGCCTGCTCAGTTCGTGCATCACATGGCAGACAGCAGCATTAATTATTATACAAGGTGTAAATTTGCTCTGGCACAGGACAACCCCACAATTACCCCGTTTGACCAGGATGCATGGATAACGCTGAACGATGCCGCCGTACCCGTAAATGTCTCGCTCACATTATTGCATGCCTTACACAATAAATGGGAAAAGCTGTTAACCGGTCTGAGTGATAAGGATTGGATGCGTACCGTAGTTTATCCAGACCGGGAAAAGCCTGTAAAGCTTTGGAACCTTGTATCAGTGAGCGTTTGGCATGGCAAACATCATACACAACAGATAGTTGCATTCAGAGAGAGTAAAAATTGGTAATTAAAAAAAATAAAATAAAATAAAAAATGGCAGAGTTAAGCGGTTCACAGGCAGTTCTTGAAGCATTACTTGCCGAAGATATAAGTACAATCTTCGGTTACCCGGGAGGTGCAATCATGCCTATTTATGATGCGTTGTATGATTACAACACAAAGATCAAACATATTTTAGTCCGTCATGAACAGGGCGCTATTCATGCAGCCCAGGGTTATGCAAGAGCTTCCGGCAAGGTAGGCGTAGTGTTTGCCACCAGCGGACCTGGCGCAACCAACCTGGTCACAGGTATTGCAGACGCTATGATTGACAGTACACCTCTTGTCTGTATTACAGGCCAGGTATTTGCCAGCCTGCTGGGCACCGATGCCTTCCAGGAGACTGATGTGGTAAACATTACAACGCCTATTACAAAATGGAATCACCAGATAACCCAGGCAGATGAGATACCTTCCGTTTTAGCGAAAGCGTTTCACATTGCTCAAACAGGGCGCCCCGGGCCGGTGCTGATTGATATTACCAAAAATGCACAGATAGAAAAATTTGAATGCCCGCCTTACGAGAGATGTAGCCGCATAAGAAGCTACAGGCCCAAACCATTGGTGCGCAAAGAATATATAGAGCGTGCTGCACAGGTGATCAACGAAGCTAAAAAACCATTTGTGATCTTCGGGCAGGGAGTAATTTTGGGTGAGGCAGAAAAAGAATTTAAAGAGTTTATTGAAAAAGCAGATATTCCTGCCGGCTGGACGATCCTGGGTGAGAGCGCTTTACCATCAGACCACAAGCTCAATGTAGGCATGCTGGGTATGCATGGCAACTATGCGCCGAATGTGCAAACCAATTCCTGCGATGTGTTGATAGCAGTGGGTATGCGTTTCGATGACCGCGTTACCGGCAGGCTGGATAAATATGCCAAACAGGCACAAATCATTCACCTGGATATTGATCCTGCTGAAATTGATAAGAATGTAAAAACAACCGTACCGGTGTGGGGAGATTGTAAAGAAACATTGCCCATGCTTACGGAGCTGATTGTGAAAAGAGATCATAGCGCCTGGCTGAATGAATTCCGTGAACTGGAAAAAGAAGAGATAAAAGAAGTGATACACCCGGAAATGAACCCGTCAACCGAGATCATGTCTATGGGTGAGGTGATCAAGGAACTTAACAACCTTACAAACGGGGATGCTATATTGGTTACAGACGTTGGCCAGCACCAGATGGTTACCTGCCGGTACGCAAAATATACACAATCAAGAAGCAATATTACATCAGGCGGATTGGGCACCATGGGCTTTGGATTGCCGGCTGCTATCGGCGCCGCAGTAGGCGCGCCGGACAGAACCGTGATAGGTATTGTAGGCGATGGAGGTATACAGATGACCATACAGGAATTCGGCACCATCATGCAGGAAAAAATAAAAGTAAAAATCCTGATATTGAACAATGAATTCCTGGGAATGGTACGCCAGTGGCAACAACTTTTCAACGATAGAAGATATTCTTTCGTTGACATTCAAAGCCCCAATTACCAGACAGTTGCCGAAGGCTACGGCATTGCTTCCAGGAAAATCAGCGACAGGAAAGATTTGCGTGAAGGTTTACAGGAAATGCTGGATGCGGAAGATGCTTACGTGCTGGAAGTGATGGTAGGGAAGGAAAACAATGTATTCCCGATGGTTCCGCAAGGCAACAGCGTAAGCGAAATCAGGTTGAAATAAATTAATTTAAGATGTAAGGATTTATGAATGATGAACAGATCAGACTTGCATAACAGAACAAAAAAATTTCACTTAGAGGTTATTAATTTGTTGAAACGCTACCCGAAAATGCTGTTGCATGAATTAGCGGGGCAGTTGTTAGCTTCAGCAGGAGTAAGAGCAGAGCCACAGCGTGTGCTAAATCCATTGATGATTTTATGAATAGCCATAGCGTCCTTCACCTAAAACAGAAGCAAATGAACTGACAGCTATCTTGGCACAGATCAGTAAAACAGCAAAATATAAGCGCAAAAACTCGTAAATTAAATCATACATTACAAATCATACATCATACATCACAAATCATAACTCACAAATAAAATGGGCACTAAAAAAGAATATACAATCACGATATTTACTGAAAACCAGATCGGATTGTTGAGCCGTATCTCCATCATGTTTTCAAGGAGAAAAATAAACGTGGAAAGCCTGAACGTATCTCCCACAGAGATTGAAGGCATTTCAAGGTTTACCATTGTAATTGAAGAAACAGAAGACCTCATCCGCAAGATATGCCGGCAGATAGAAAAGCAGGTAGAAGTGCTGAAGGCTTATTACAATACCAATGATGAGATCGTTTGGCAGGAACTGGCCCTGTACAAAGTACCAACCAGCGTGATCGCTGAAAAAGCTACGGTAGAAAGGTTACTGCGCGAATGTGGCGCACAGGCAGTAGTGATCCGCAACGACTATACTGTTTTTGAAAACGTAGGCCACCATGAAGAAATAGACAAACTGCTGAAAGCTTTAGCGCCATTCGGCCTGATAGAATTTGTAAGAAGCGCCAGGGTTGCCATCATTAAAAACAGCGAAGGCTTCCATGCCAAATTGAAAGAATTTGAAGCGGAGGCCCCATCACCGGAAGTAATTGAAAACGAATTCCTCGATCAGAACGAAGAAGTATTCACCATGTAAAAAAATCATCATGATGCATACTTTACAATTGATCAGAGTACTGAGAAAGAGTTTTACTGCGCTGATAAACGAACTAACCATTGAGCAATTAAACACCGTTCCTGCCGGTTTTACTAACAACATTGCCTGGAACTACGGGCACATTGCCATAGCAACAGAAGCTATTTTTTATATACGCACCGGCGTGCAGCCGGATAGGCAAATAGTATTTTCCGAAAAATATAAAAACGGCAGCAGGCCCGATGCATTTATAGGCCGCGAAGAGATTGAGCAGCTTAAAACACTGATGAATACTTTACCTGACCAGGTAGAGCAGGACTATCGCCAGGGTTTGTTTTCGCATATAAGTCTTTGTAAGTTCACTACGTTCGCTACGGAGGCTGCTAATTTTGAGGAACTCACACAGGTGATTTTAATGCACGAAACATTGCATTACGGATATTGTAAAGCTATAAAAAGATTAGTGTAAAATCAGATAACATCATCTATTAACAAAAACAAGAACACAATATGGCAAAATTAAATTTCGGCGGCGTTGAAGAAAATGTAGTAACCCGCGAAGAATTCCCGCTCTCAAAAGCACAGGAAGTACTGAAAGGTGAAACTGTAGCCGTGATCGGCTACGGCGTTCAGGGTCCGGGTCAGGCGCTGAATCAGAAAGACAATGGCATCAACGTTATCGTGGGCCAGCGTAAAAACTCAAAAAGTTGGGATAAAGCCGTGGCCGACGGCTTTGTACCGGGCGAAACACTTTTTGAAATAGAAGAAGCTTTGGAAAGAGGCACCATCATCTGCTACCTGCTGAGCGATGCTGCGCAGATAGAACTATGGCCCACTGTACAAAAGCACCTGACTGCCGGTAAAGCCTTGTATTTCTCACACGGCTTCGGCATTACATTTAATGAGCAGACAGGCATTGTACCACCCGCTGATGTAGACGTGATACTTGTAGCCCCTAAAGGTTCAGGCACATCTCTTCGCCGCATGTTCCTGCAGGGACGCGGGCTAAACAGCAGCTTTGCTATATACCAGGACGCTACCGGCAGAGCTAAAGAAAGAGCCATCGCTTTAGGTATTGCTGTAGGTAGCGGATATTTATTTGAAACAGATTTCAAAAGAGAGGTGTACAGCGACCTTACAGGCGAGCGCGGCACGCTGATGGGCGCTATACAGGGTATCTTTGCTGCGCAATATGAAGTGTTACGCTCAAAAGGTCATACTCCTTCCGAAGCGTTCAACGAAACTGTAGAAGAACTGACGCAATCGCTGATGCCGTTAGTAGCCGAAAACGGCATGGACTGGATGTACGCCAACTGCTCTACCACTGCACAGCGCGGCGCACTGGACTGGTGGAAAAAATTCAAGGATGCAACCCAGCCTGTTTTTGAAGAGCTTTACGAAAGCGTGGCCAGCGGCAAAGAATCACAGCGCTCCATAGACAGCAACTCACAGGCAGACTACCGCGATAAACTCAATGCAGAATTACAGGAGCTGCAGCAGAGTGAAATGTGGCAGGCCGGGAAAACAGTAAGAAGTTTAAGGCCGGAAAATAATTAATTTCTATAGAATGTTTTGAATTACCTTTAAAATTCAAAACATTCTTTTTTAAAATAGTCCGAGATAACATGTTTGATACGTTAATGGAATTAAATGTAAACATTGCAGATGCGGCAGTACGGTTGAAAGATGTGGTAAGGCATACACCGCTGCAATTCAACAGGAATCTTTCAACGAGGTACGAGTGTAAGGTTTATTTAAAAAGAGAAGACTTGCAGGTTGTGCGCTCTTATAAATTGCGCGGTGCTTACAACATGATGCGCTCCCTGCCGGAAGGCGCAACCAGGAACGGCGTTGTATGCGCAAGCGCAGGCAACCACGCCCAGGGTTTTGCTTACAGCTGCAAAGCGTTAGGCATCAAAGGTGTGGTATTTATGCCCGGCATTACTCCCAAACAAAAGATCAACCAGACAAAAATGTTTGGCGGTGAAAATATTGAAGTGATCCTGCACGGGGAAAATTTCGACGATTGCGCCATTGCTGCCAAGAAATACACCATAGAACACCAGATGAGTTTTATACCGCCGTTTGACCATGAAAAAGTTATAGAAGGGCAGGGTACAATTGGCAAGGAAATACTGGAAGACATAGAACACGTAGACTATATTTTTATTCCTGTAGGCGGCGGAGGCCTGCTGGCAGGGGTTGGCTCGTATGTAAAGCAGCATTCACGCGATACACAGATCATAGCGGTGGAGCCTTCCGGCGCTCCTTCACTTACCGCTGCCTTTAAAGCCGGCGGCCCGATAACATTGGATCAGGTCGACAGTTTTGTAGATGGCGCAGCCGTAAAAAGAGTAGGAGACCTCAACTACATTGTAGCTAAAGAAGTAACGGATGAAATACAGCTGGTGCAGGAAGGCAAAGTATGCTCAACCATTCTTGAACTATACAATAAGGACGCAATTGTAGCTGAGCCTGCCGGGGCTTTGTCAATAGCAGCTCTGGACGATTTCCGCGACAGGATCAAAGGTAAAAATGTAGTTTGTATTGTCAGCGGCAGCAACAACGATATTGACCGCATGCCTGAGATCAAGGAGCGCTCGCTGCAATTTGAAGGGCTGAAACATTATTTTCTCATACGTTTTGCACAAAAACCCGGATCCCTGCGCCAGTTTTTAAATGATGTCTTAGGGCCGAATGATGATATTGCACGCTTTGAATACATCCACAAAGTGAATAAAGAATACGGCCCGGCACTGGTTGGCCTCGAACTGCTCAACAAAGCTGATTATCCGCCACTCATCGAGCGGATGCTGAAATACAATTTAGACTTTACAGAGCTTAACAAAAGCGATATGCTGTTTGAATATTTGGTGTAAGTTATTCTTTTTCGCTCATCAAATAAGCCTTGATAAAGCCATCCAGCTCGCCATCCATGACAGGTTGTATATTTCCTGTTTCAAAATCTGTACGGTGGTCTTTGATCATTTTGTATGGATGAAAGACATAGGATCGTATCTGGCTGCCCCATTCAATTTTTTTCTTCGACGAATTAGCCTCTTCTTTCAGCGCTTCACGCTTGCGCAGCTCCTCTTCGTATAACCGGCTTTTAAGCATGATCATTGCCTTTTCCCGGTTGCCCAACTGTGTTCTTTCTGTCTGGCATATCACTACAATTCCTGTAGGAATGTGTGTAAGCATTACTTTGGTTTCTACTTTGTTTACATTTTGCCCGCCGGCGCCGCCGCTGCGTGCGGTTTCCATTTTAATGTCGTTTTCATGGATGTTGATTTCAATGGAATCATCTACCAACGGGTAAACAAATACTGAAGCAAAAGATGTGTGCCTTCTGGCATTGCTGTCAAAAGGAGAGATGCGCACCAGGCGGTGCACACCGCTTTCAGATTTTAAGAAGCCATAAGCAAACGGGCCATCAAATTGTAAGGTGGCAGATTTAATGCCTGCTTCATCACCACCCTGGTATTCAAGCTCTGTGACTTTCCATCCCTGTTTTTCACCATACATGCGGTACATACGCAAGAGCATTTCCGCCCAATCCTGGCTCTCAGTTCCGCCTGCTCCCGGCGTGATCTGCAATACGGCCGGCATTTCATCTTCCGGCTGGTTCAGCGTGCTTTTAAACTCTGCATCTTCCAGTTTTTCCAAAGCTGTTCGGTAAGCCGCAGCAGTCTCTTCTTCTGTAGCTTCATTTTCCTTCCAGAACTCAAAGAGTGTGGCAAAATCTTCTACAGCCGTTTGTGTTTCCGTGTACAGCTTCAGCCAGTTTTCATTGGTCTGAATATCTTTCATGGTTTGGGTAGCCCGTTCATTATCGTCCCAAAAACCGGCAGACAAAGAGAGCTGCCTGTCTATTTGTATTTTTGACTGTCTGTTATCGACGTCAAAGAAACCTCCTCAGGACACTCAAACGGTCCTTTATATCATTTAAATGCTCAATAGTCATAATGCTGCGAAATTAAGGAGTTATAGGGAATATCAATACAGTATCAACAATTATGTTTTATTAAAGCATCTTCAGAATTATAGCTGACTATACATTCAGGGAATTACTGTGGATGCGCAATTGTGGTGTTCCGGGAAATATTTCCTTGCAACAGTTATTCCATATAAAAAGTGTAGAAGGCTGCCGCTTTCTACACTTGTATACTGCTATGTGTTGAATTTATTTCAACGCAGCCTTTACTTTCTCTGCTTCTGCAAGATGATGCTCAAGTACAGGAATTTTTCCGGCAGCAAAAGCCTTCAGATCAGCGTCTTTTCCTTTCTGCGCCTGGTCCTTAAAATCTTCAATATCTTCCTTATGGTCTTCTACCATTAAAGCCATATAGTCGCGGTCAAATTCCGCACCTTTCTTTTTAGCAAATTCATCATATTTTCTTTGCTTATCATCATCCAAAGCCTGAGGAAGCGTGATATTCTTTTTTTGCGCAAGAGCTTTTAATTCTTCATTGGCTTTGGTATGGTCTGTTACCATCATTGCACCGAAATCCTTTACTGCTTGTGATGAGGCATTGGTTTTAGCCAATTCACCAAACTTCACTTCCATAAGTCCGCCGAGCGCTGCATCTACGGCGAAGTCTGAGTCATCTTCCATTGCTGTATTGTCTAACGCCACTTCATTCTGTTCTGTTGCAGAATCTTTGCTATCATTATCATTATTGTTGGCAGCATTATCACAAGCGGCAAACATGCCTGCCATGGTAATCACAAAAAATAGTTTTTTCATAGTATTTGAGTTTTAGTTATTCTAACTGCATCAATTTATAAGCCAAGAGTTCGGACCAATTGTATTTGTATCTGTTTTACTTACCAGCCTCACGCAACAATTCATCAATCTTAACAAAGCGGTAACCTTTATTTTTCAGATAGGTAATAAGCTTTGGCAGGTACGTATAAAATTTATCGGTTCTTTGAGGATTGCTGCCAATATGTGAGAGTAAAATAAAGCCATTCATTTTATTCGCATTTTCATAGGCTATAATATTGTCAAATATAACTGCTGAGCTACGGTAGTTTTTAGCATCCGGTGTGGTGTAATCCGCATGGGACAAGGTTCCCGGGGTAAAGTTGACCAGGGTCAAACCCATTTCATCCGTCCAGCCTGCGATGGCCCGGTTGTACCATTCATAAGGCGGCAGAAAATACAATGCTTCTTTTTTTTCTATGCCGAATGCTTTCATCTTAGCATAATTAGCCAAAAGGTCTTTTGTAAATTCTTCTTTGGTCACCAGCAGGCTGTCTCTATTTTGCCAGTCGTTGTACAGCAAATGTTTATCAGAATGTGCGCCAAGATAATGGCCCTGCAATTTTAATTTTTTTATGGCGGGGGCAAATGCAGGATTTGCATAGAAATTACCCGTTAAAAAGAACGAAGCTTTTATTTCTGCTTTTTGTAAAGTGTTTATGATAGGCTGTGCCCCGTCTGCAAATTCATCGCCCGTGAATACCAGCGCTATTTGTTTGGTAGCAGTGTCGCCGCGTATGATGGCGCCATGCTTATCTATGGCTTTTTTTTTACAGGTTGGTTTTGATTTTCCATGGCAGCCAGCAGGTAGATCAGTGAGGCGGTACCATCCATGGTAGGCTCATTTGTACTGTAATCGCCATAGTCATCATGGTAAACAGCCAGGTCGCTTTGAAAATCTGCATACTCATCTTCATCAACCAGCCTGATGCCTATCAGGTTCTTATAGATGTTGGTATACACAGGCCCGTCAACAAGGCCCCCGTCTACAGGCATATTCCCGATCTTTGAAAAAGCTGCATGCGGATCTACCGGCGTATCACCCCATGCTGGTAAACCATACACCATGCTGGTGCCCCAGGGATTGCAGCCAAAGAGCCAGTCAAGGTTTGCCTGCATCAGTTCATCATATGCCGTGTCGTTTGTAAGATCTTTGTACCACAGGCATTGGATGGCAAATGAGGTAGTAAGGTTATTGCTGCACCAGATAAATGGAATGCCCCTGTAGAATGCATTGTTTTTAGCTTTCTTCCAAACCAGCTCTATGCCTTGCCTGTAGTAGCCTGCCATTTCTTTTTTATTGGCGGCATTGTATTTCCCCAGCGCATAATGCCCTACGTTAATAAAAGGATACCATTGGTAATGTTTAGCTGTGTCTTTGCCCAGCCAGGGTGTAATTTTTTCCTGCCTGCCGAAGTGCAATGATTCGTTTTTATACCGTGCTTGCTTTGTAAGCGAATACAGTTCTGCGGCAGCCAGGTGCATGTCATCAACATAATTGTCCTCTGCATAAATGTAGGGCGATACTACGGAGGCTGTCTGGTGCACACCCGGTTGCTTCACGCCCATTTCGTAAGCCGTAAAAGCCTTGTTGTATAAGGATTTGGCGTAATCCGGGTCAATATCTTTGAATACCTTATAGCCCAATGCAAAGGCGCCGGTAAACTTACCGGCCGTTGATGCCACACCTTTGGTTTCATTCAAAAGGTCTTTACGCATCTGTGGCTTGCCTGAACAGAAATACACCGGCCTTTCAAAGCCCCTTCCATAAAAAGTATCTTCTTTGGGAATGCGCATACCGCGGTGGTCGCGGTCATCAGCGATCTGGTTGAATAACCAGTCATCTTTAGGATGCATTTTTTTCAGCCAGTCCATGCCCCACCTGGCAGCATCTAACACATCGGGGATATTGTTTTTTCCTTCCAGGCCGTTTGCCTGGTGCGCATCACCGAATACATTGGGAAAATCTCGGTAGGCTGCCAGCAGGTGAAACGCAGCATTGGCGGAAGTTGTGGAATATTGCAGGTAATCAGAGGCATCGTGCCAGCCGCCCACAACATCTATGCGTGTACTATCCGGCATAGGGCCGTACAAAGTGTAGCCGTCATGTGTATGGCAGGAATCTTTGGTGTAAGGATTAAAGCCGCATTGCTGTTGCCGCATGTACCTGAGCGTAAAGTCTGCAGTGCCTTTGTATACATCTTTATGAATTTTAAAGCTTGGCGACACCGCATTGCCTGCTCTCAGGAAATAAACACCGGAAGTTTTATACTTAGTAAAGTCTAACCGCAGTGTATGTGCAAAAGGCCCGTATGCGCCGAATTTCTTACCGGTACTGTGTCTAAAAACTACTTTCTTTGTTGCCGAGTCAATCAGCTCAAACGCAGCAGGCACCACGTTTTCCTTAGTTCCCCATACAGCTACTTTGATACCATTTGGCTGATAACCCAATTGGTTGATACGAATTACAGACTGAGAAAAAACTGTTGCAGATAACAGCAGCAGAATGCAGGTGAGCGCTCTTTTTAAACACATGATGCAGGTATTTGTTGTAAGTAATAATTTTGTGTTTAAAGATAGTCAAAACTTACTTTAAAAACTATAGGTATTATTCCGTACAACTTCATCGTTTTGCACTGTAAAATTTTTCTACAATATATGGGTAAAAAAAATAGTAATTAATTACAATTCTTCACATCGCTGAGCAGTAACCGCTGGCTCGATTCGTTTGCAGGCACAGCTACGTCATTAGACGGTATATAGTTTACGGTGCCTTTATCCGCCGGTACAAAGATGCGTACTTTCATCTGGCTGTAACCAGATGGCAGATAAGCTATCCAGAAGCCGCCGGGATGCAGGCCCCATGTGCCATAGTTAATGGTAGACCTTTGGGTGTTCACACCCGCAAGCATGGCAAATCTTTCCAGCTCATTGTAATTATAACTTGCTGAATTAAAGAATTGCCGCATTTTATTTTCTGCTTCCAACACCAGTTGTACGGGCTTTGGCAGATTCATTTTTACTTCAGACATTACATTGTCAGGAACAAAGTCAAGCCCCATATTGCTCAGGCTCAATATTTCTTTAGGGGAAAGTAATTGCGCTGCCACCAGCTTTAATTCAGGGCTGATATTTTTGAAATTAGCTTTAGATATAATTGCCCACAGCAGCATTTGCACATCTGCCTGGGAGATATTCTGCTTTTTATACCAGTTTTTTACAATTTTATCTACAATATCTTTTTTAGGCCCTTTCAACGGAGCATATAAATATCCATCGCCTTTTCCGGGGGCGTAAGTGCCTGCCTGGAGACAAAAGCTTTTTACCCTGAGCTCATAATAACCGGGACGCAGTACAAAACCATTTTCTGAAAATTCCGCATGGCAAAGATCAGTGTATTGTTCATCTGCGCCGAAGCCCGGATCTTTGATATTGCGCACATCGCAATCGCCGAAGTTGGTAGTGATGGCCTGGGTTGTAATGAGATTATTTACCTTATTGCCTGCCAGCGAGGTGGCTGTTTCCACCGCTTTGTCTTTTACCCTGCCTTTAAGCATGTCTAAAATCTGTGCATCGGACCGAAGAAAAAACAGTGATAGGCATAGCACTGCCAGTAATTTTCTCATAAGAAATAGTTTGGGTAAAAATATACATTTTTGATAATTGGTCAAAAAAAATAATATTAAAAAAATAATGAAATTTAATACTTATCGCTTAGAATAGCCAAGAAGCTGAATTGCTTATCCACTTGAATGCTGAATTTTTGTAGCATACCGTGAAACGTTGCTGTTTGTCTTAATTACACAAGTAACAGTTTAAAACAATAGCGGCTAACTTGATAGCGTTGATGTGTGTATTTTGTATTTGTTTTTTAGTTGCCACAACTATACAAATCATGTCACCTACACAACCCTTGCTCTCGGGTCTATCCAACCGTAGAGAATGTCTGCCAGGATGTTGATCACCACGAAGAAAGTGGCTGTGAACAATACGCTGCCCATTACTACCGGGAAGTCAAGGTTTTCCAAGGCGTCCACAGTGATTTTGCCAATACCTTTCCAGTTAAAAATATACTCTATAAAAAAAGCGCCGGCAAGCAGTTCGGCAAACCAGCCTGTAATAGCCGTTACAACTGGGTTTAAGGCATTGGGCAACGCATGCTTCACAATCACATCTCTCTTGCTCAGTCCCTTGGCATAGGCCGTACGGATATAATCTTTGCTTAAGACATCCAGCATGGAACTCCTGGTGAGCTGCACAATGATCGCCAGCGGCCTTATGCCCAGTGTGACAGCGGGCAGTACCAGGTTTTTTAACTGTAACTGCCTGCCATGTATCGGGTGGTATTCATACAAGCTTCCCGTCATAAACAAGCCGGTATATTCATTCAGCAAAAAACCGAAAATGTAGGCTATGACAATGCCTATAAAAAATGAAGGTGCCGAAATGCCCAGCACACTTGTAAACACTGCGCTCGTGTCCAGCCAGGTGCCATGCTTTACTGCCGACAGCACGCCCAGCGACACGCCGACAATCGTGGCGAACAGCATGGCGGATAAAGCAAGCACCACAGTGCCGGGCAAAGCTTCAAACAACAGATCAATCACCGGCCTTTTGGTCTGGTAAGACCTGCGCAGGTAAGGCACCTTGATGCCAACTTTTGTTTCCTTACCCATAAAAATGCCTTTGATCTGCTTGGTTTTGATATCTTCTTCTGAATGAATACCGATAGGAGAAACATCGTTGAGATACATAGCCAGTTGCTGCCACTTAGGCTTATCGAGTCCCAGCTCTTTGCGCACATGCTGAATCGTGGCGCTGTCGCCGGTCTGGCCAAGTACAAGACGCGCCGGATCGCCGAATCCCTGAAACAGGAAAAACACGATCACTACTACGCCCAGCAGTACGAGTATGCCGTAAAATATCTTATTGAATAAGAAGGTGAGCACAGTATTAGTTTTTACAATCTACTGAAATGTTCACATCAACCAGGTCGCTGATGTAGTACAACAGTTCATCATTCATCTCCACGCCCCCTTTGGCTGTAAACAGGTCAACTTCGCAATCACTCTTTTCGTCATAGACCTTGAATTTTAAAGCAGCTTTGCCGGGATAGCGCGTTATATTCTCTTCCATAAAATCTATAAATTCCCGGCTGATGGCTTCTGCTTTCATCTGCAATTCTACTGAGTTGGTGAACTGGTTTTTTACAGACTCCAGCAACATGATGTTGTTGATCTTAAATTCATATTGCCCGGTGTTGAACCGCTGTTTAAAATGCCCGCAAATGTAGAGCGTTTGTCCTTTTTCAACATAATGCTTAAATTTTACATAGTCATCGCTCCACAGCATCAACTCTGTATTGCCGGTATAGTCTTCTAAGGTTATTGATCCAAACTCCCGTCCTGTGCGGGTTACGCGATGCTGGGCATCAGTTACCAGGCCTGCAAGGCGCAAGGTAGCATTGGTGTTGGGAATGGTTTCCGTATCGTCTTTTATCTTTTTAAATTCATCTATAGGAAGTATATTAAAATGGTTGAGCTCAAACTTAAATTTATCAAGCGGATGCCCGCTGATGTAAATGCCGGTCACTTCTTTCTCGTAATCCAGCTTTTCCATAAGGCTCCAGGGCGTGCAGGGCAATATTTTGGGCAATGCCACTTCAGGCATACCTAAATCACCGAACAGTGAATTAGACACCTGTTCCAGGCTTGACTGGTACACATTTCCAAACCGCACAATGCGCTCAATATTGTTGCTGTTTTCATTGGGCTGGGTGGAAAAATACTGTGCCCTGTGGTATTCGGGAAAACAATCAAAAGCGCCGGAATAGATGAGGCTTTCAATAGATTTCTTGTTGACCGTACGCTGGTTTACCCTTTTTATAAAATCAAAAATATCTTTGTACGGGCCGTTCTTTTTTCTTTCTTCCAAAATGCTGTCAATGGCGGCATCACCCACGCCTTTTACCCCGCCGAAGCCAAAGCGTATCTCTCCCTTTTTATTTACGGAAAACCCTTTATGCGATTCATTGATATCGCAGCTCAAAACCCGGATGCCCATTCGCTTACACTCTTCCATGTAGAAAGTGATCTTATCAATTGCGCCGGCATGATTGAGCACGGCAGCCATGTATTCAGAAGGGTAGTGTGCTTTTAAATATCCTGTCTGGTAAGCTACGTAGGCATAACAGGTGGCATGCGACTTGTTAAACGCGTATTGTGCAAACTCCTTCCAGTCATCCCATATCTTTTTCAGGATTTTTTCCGGATGACCTTTGGCTTTCGCCCCTTCAATAAACTGGGTCTCCATCTTGTTCAGCACGTCTATCTGTTTTTTACCCATAGCCTTGCGAAGTACGTCTGCATTGCCTTTGGTAAATCCTGCAAGCTTCTGCGACAGCAGCATCACCTGTTCCTGGTACACAGTGATACCGTAAGTATCATTGAGGTATTCCTCCATTTCAGGCAGGTCATATTGTACCTTTTCCAGGCCGTTTTTTCGTTTGATAAAATTTGGGATGTACTTCAGCGGGCCGGGGCGGTATAAAGCGTTCATCGCAATCAGGTCGCCGAATACGTCTGGCTTAAGATCGCGCAGGTGTTTCTGCATGCCGGGGCTTTCAAACTGAAATGTAGCATTGGTTTCGCCGCGCTGGTAGAGTTCATAGGTTTTCTGGTCATCCAACGGTATTGCATCAATATCAATTTCCACGCCGTGGTTTTCTTTGATCAGCGCCAATGCAGTTTTCAGGATAGATAAATTCTTCAAACCCAGGAAATCCATCTTGATTACGCCTGCATCTTCTATGGTGCTACCCTCAAACTGGGTCACCCAAAGATCGGAATCTTTGGCTGTAGCTACCGGAATAAGCCCTGTAAGGTCTTCCGGTGCAATGATGATGCCTGCCGCGTGTATGCCGGTGTTCCTCACTTTCCCTTCCAGCCTTTCAGCTTCGTGCAATACATCGGACTGCAAACCGGGTGTTTTATAAATTTCCCTTATTTTTTTAATTCTCTCTATCTCATCTGCCTGGTAGCCTTCTTTAGATTCAAGAGATTTCTCGCCGTCTTTTTCTTCGCTTTTATAAATAGGAGCGTGCAACACCCGGCGCAGTTTTGTGCCTGGCCTTTCAGGAACCAGCTTAGCCAGTGCGTTAGAGTCTGGCAGCGGCAGATCCATTACCCGTGCCACATCTTTAATGCTCATTTTGGCAGCCATAGTACCGTAGGTGATGATCTGTGCCACCTGTTGCTTGGAATATTTATCTATCACATACTCTATGACCCGCTGCCTGCCTTCATCATCAAAATCGGTATCAATATCCGGCATGGACAAACGGTCGGGATTGAGGAAGCGCTCAAACAGCAGGTTGTATTTGATGGGATCAATATTGGTAATGCCAATGCAATAAGCCACCACACTGCCCGCTGCGGAGCCGCGCCCCGGACCTACGAAAACACCCATATCTTTACCGGCTTTGATGAAATCCATCACAATAAGGAAGTAGCCTGCAAAGCCCATATTCCTGATCACATCCAGCTCAAAGTCAATACGCTCGCGTATTTCAGGGGTTATTTCCGAATAACGTGTTTTAGCGCCTTCAAAAGTAAGGTAATGCAGGTAGCTCCACTGGTTCAGTTTAGTGTCGGCGGTAGTCTGAAAATCTTTGGGAATAGGGAAGTTGGGCAGCAGGATATCTTTTTTCAATTGCAGCGGTTTTATCCTGTCTACGATCATCTGGGTGTTGTCGAGCGATTGCGGTATATCTTTAAAAAGCTGCTCCATTTCACGCTTTGTTTTAAAATAAAACTGGTCGTTGGGAAATTTAAACCGCCTTGCTTTGAGTTGAATATCATCATTCACAAAATCGTCATATCCGGGGGTGGATTGCTTTTCACCGGTATTGATGCAGAGCAGGATATCATGCGCATTGGCGTCTTCCTGGTCTGTATAGTGGCTGTCATTGGAGCAGATCACAGGCACATTGTACTTCTTAGAAAACTCCAGCAATACATTATTGATCTTTTCCTGCTCGGGAATGTTGTGGCGCTGTAATTCTATAAAATAATCCTCACCAAAAAGATCGAGCCACCATTTAAATTCCTTTTCCGCTTCTTCAAGGCTTTTGTATAAAATAGCCTGTGGCACGTACGCACCGATACAGCAGGTAGTAGCTATGAGGCCTTCATGGTATTTTTCTATCAGTTGCTTATCTACACGCGGGTATTTGCTGTACATGCCTTCGATATAGCCCAGCGAGGTAAGCTTTACCAGGTTGTGATAGCCGGTTTCATCCTTGGCAAGCATCACCTGGTGGTAACGTTTATCTTTCTGATCTTTAGAAAATGTCTTCTGAAAACGGTTTTCCACCACATACAATTCACAGCCTACAATAGGCTTGATTAAGGGTTCTTTTATTTCTTTGCCTTCGGGGGTTTTACCAATCACTTTTGTGCGTTTCCAGGCTTCGGCTACAAAGTTAAATGCGCCAAACATATTGCCGTGGTCAGTAAGCGCAAGCGCAGGCATGCCGTCTTTTTCAGCCTTTTTGAAAAGGCTTGTAATAGACGCTGCTCCGTCGAGTAAAGAATATTCTGTATGAACGTGTAGGTGTGAAAACTGCATAATTATCCTCTTGAAATATGTTTCTCAAAGCAAACGAAAATACGAAATTAGAAAGTATTGGCGGTAAGTTTATTGTTGAATGATATATTGATAAATTTTCTACATGTAACGTTTTAAGTTATTGCTACGAAGGTGCCATTCATTTTCAATTCGTTTTTACCCTACATTTGTAAGTAAACAAACGACCTTGCAGGAAATATCAGGAAAAACTATCTGGATCACGGGAGCTTCATCCGGCATCGGTGAAGCCACTGCCTATCAAATGGCTGAGGAAGGTGTAAAGCTTATTCTCACAGCCACCAATACACAAAAATTACTGGCAGTACAGCACAGGTGTACAAAGCTGGGCGCTGACTGTGCCATACTTCCACATGACTTGTCCAATACAGATAATATTCATATGCTTGCAACGCAGGCAATGGCTTTGTTTGGCAGCATTGATATTTTGTTTCTGAATGCAGGCATCAGCCAGCGCGCTAAGGCGCTGGATACTGATGATGTAGTAGACCAGAAAATCATGCAGGTAAATTATTTTGCACCCGTAAAGATCGCAAAGACGATACTGCCGGCAATGATTGCGCATGGTGGCGGCACCATAGCGGTAACCACCAGTATTTCGGGTAAATTCGGCTTTCCGCTGCGCTCATCCTATGCAGCTTCCAAGTTTGCGCTGTATGGATTTTTTGAAACGGTGCAGGCAGAATATTACGACAACAATATCCGTGTAGTATTTATCTGCCCGGGAAGGGTGCGTACCAATATTTCTTACAATGCCCTCGAAGCAAACGGCACAAAGCATGCACAATTAGATGAAGGACAGGCATCAGGCATAACTGCAGAGAAAGCTGCCAGGCAAATTGTTTCAGCCATCAGGCATCAGAAACGCGAAGTCCTGATAGGCGGCAAAGAACTGCTGATGGTGTACATCAAGCGTTTTTTCCCTGCTTGGGCGTCCAGGCTGGTAAGAAAGATCAGGGCTACCTGACAACAAGGGCGTGTTAAAATAAGAGTTTCCTTTTTTATTGTAAAATACATTACTTTTAACGCGCATTACAACTAAAAACAGCAGAACTTTTTTTCACGCATCATGAAGGATTATATAATCAGTGGAATACAGCAGATAGGTATTGGCGTTGAGGACCTCAAAGAAGCATGGAAATATTACATTGACGTATTCAACATGGACATCCGTGTGCTGGAAGATAATACGGTAGCTGAATTGATGCTTCCCTACACGGGCAATGTGCCGCAAAAACGCCATGCCGTGATAGCCATCAACATGCAAGGCGGCGGCGGCTTTGAAGTATGGCAATACTCCGAACGCAAGCCGCAGAAAGCAGCATTCGATATTCAAACAGGAGACCTCGGAATATTTGCTGCAAAGATCAAGAGCCGAGATGTAGCAAAATCCTTTGAAGAATTCTCTAAAAACAAACAGGTGAAAATTGCCGGGAGCATTTGCAAATCCATAGACGGGAATAACACTTTTTTTCTTCAAGACCCTTTCGGGAACTTTTTCCAGGTAGTGCAGGATGACTATATTTTTCGTGATGAAAAACATACTACCGGCGGTGTAGCAGGCGCCATCATTGGCGTTACAGATATTGACAAAGCCGTAAAGGTGTATACCGGCATACTGGGCTATGATAAAATACTGGCCGATGAAACAGGCGTCTTTGACGACATCAAAGCTTTGCCATCCGGCAGCCAGAAGTACCGCAGAAGGTTACTGACGCATAGCCAGCCCAGAAAAGGAGCTTTGAGTAAATTGATGGGGCCGTCTTACATTGAATTGATAGAAGCAAAAGACCGTAAGCCGCAAAGCATCTATGCAGGCCGCTTCTGGGGCGATCCCGGCTTTATCCATCTCTGCTTTGATATAACTAACATGGATGCGCTGCGTGAAAAATGCAAAAGTCATGGCTACGCTTTCACGGCAGACAGCGCCAGCAACTTTAAAAACGGTGAGTCTTTTGACATGGGTGAAGCTGCCGGGCAGTTTGCCTACATAGAAGATACTGACGGCACGTTGATAGAGTTGGTAGAAACCCACAAAATTCCTATCTCTAAAAAATTAGGCTTAAGCTTAAACCTGAAAAAGAGAGATGCTCTCAAACCATTGCCCGGATGGATGCTGAAAGCTTTGCGCTTCGGACGCGTGAAAGCAGAGCAGCTATAATCTGATCATTCATTGCTTGGCGCAATAAACCTCCTACTTAAGTTATTTTGTTGCAACCGGGTTATCTCAAAACATTTATCAGGCTTTCCTTCATCTTTAGGATTGTTACAAGCCTGCTTCCACAAGCATTTGTATATGGAGTGTAAGAATGCAGTATAAAAAAAAACAACTTGCCTGTATTGCCATAGTTGTTTATGCCTTAGCTATATATATTAAGTATTTTTCTATATACGTTCCGAAGACGGATAACTGTAATGGCAAGAATTTGCCAGAAGTAATAATATTGGGATGTTGTTGCTGGTTAAATCCGCCATGAGCACATAAATCACCTAACCTGCCGCGCCTGTTGCATTATTTTGTACACAATCAATGTCCTTGTCTGTATCAATTTGAACCGGCAACATCATCCGTTACAATGGTAAAGCGTGCAGCAATGAAGATTTTAGAAATTTGATTATTAAATGGATCAGATAGGGGTTTTTAAATTTTGTACCATTCTGAATAATTTTCTGTATTGTTATTATTAAAAATAATATTTGAATAAATTTGTTACTTTTATCCAATAAATTGAAATAAAAATTTAATTTTGTTAAATTAAATTAATTATAATATTACTTTATGAAAACGAAATTACCTTTTTTACTCTTGTTTATTTTTTGCCTGGTTGCAGCCATTATCCCGATACATACAAACGGGAATGGCGCAGACATTGTTGCTTCTGATGTAGCGTGGCTGCTATCTGCAACGGGACTTGTATTTTTAATGACCCCCGGGTTATCATTTTTTTATGGGGGTATGGTGCGCAGAAAAAATATTATTTCTACCATGCTACAAAGCTTCATCTGTTTGGGAGTAATTACTATTATCTATTTTATTGTAGGATTCAGCCTGTGTTTCGGAGACAGCTTTAAAGGGATTATTGGAAATCCGCTTACTTTTATGTTTCTGAGAAATGTTGGTCTTGATGTACATCCAGTATTGGCGCCTACTATACCATTCTTGCTTTTTGCATTGTTCCAGTTAAAATTTGCCATCATCACACCTGCACTTATCACCGGCAGTTTTGCAGAAAGAGTGAACTTTAAGGCGTATGTTTTATTCATCTCTTTATTTACCATATTTATCTATACTCCTCTGGCACATGCTACCTGGCACCCGGAAGGTATATTCCGTAAATGGGGAGTGCTGGATTTTGCAGGCGGTACTGTAGTACATATGAGCGCCGGCTATGCTGCTCTGGTAGGCGCTATGTTTTTAGGCAGACGGAAAGAATTTGAGAAGAACAGGCATTATGAGCCGGTAAATATTCCGTATGTATTGTTGGGAACGGGCATGTTGTGGTTCGGATGGTTCGGCTTTAACGGCGGCTCTGCATTAGGTGCTAATGCAACTGCCGTGCAGGCTTTTGCCACAACTATGGCTGCTTCCGCTGCAGCCATGATGGGCTGGGTAGCTTTAGAAATGTTCAAAGGAAATAAGCCCTCTGCCATGGGAGCCTGCATAGCTGCTGTGGTAGGCTTAGTAGCCATCACTCCGGGCTGTGCATACGTGACGGTGCCGCAGGCATTGTTCATTGGTTTTATAACGGCGGTTATCAGCAACTTTGCGGTAAAGTTTAAAAATAAATCCAACCTCGATGATACGCTGGATGTATTTCCCTGTCATGGTTTAGGAGGCATAATAGGCATGCTGCTTACTGCTGTATTTGCCAAAGATGTAGGCTTAATATATGGGGAGACTACCACTTTTTTATATCACCTGCTGGCGCTGGCAATAGCTTCTTTATTTGCATTTTTTGGTTCTTATCTCTTGTTTAAGGTAACTGACTTCTTCATCCCGGTGCGTGTTTCGCTTGATGCTGAAGAAGACGGGCTGGATTTTTCCCAGCATGGAGAAAGATACAAACCCAAAAGGAGGCTGGATGCTTATTTGTAAACCAACTATTTATTCATCTCCTCTTCAAGCAGTGTAAGGCATTTAGCTATATCAACACCTTTGCCCATAACGCCGCGGAAAATATCTCCTTTCATTTTTACACGCTCACAAGCATTGTGTATATGAAAGTCTGTGGGGGATAAACCTTTCCTTACTTCCCCCCATTCAAGCGGCATAGAAACCGAAGCCCCGGGCTTCGGCCGTACGCTGTAAATGCTTGCGATCGTTTGGCCGCTGCGGTTCTGAAGATAATCGATATAGATTTTGTTGTTGCCGCGCTTCTTCAGGTTTCTTTCCAATGTTGTAAATTTCGGTAAACGCTTTTGCACCAGGTCTGCAATAATGTGTGCGAAGTCTTTTACCTGGTCATAAGTATATTTAGCGCCCATAGGCACAAACACATGCAAGCCTGTGCTGCCAGAAGTTTTGCAGTAAGCATCAACTTTACAGATATCCAGTATTTCCTTGGTTGCCTGCGCAGTTTCTATCACCTGCTCAAACGTATTTTTATCCGCAGGATCAATATCTATGATCATGTAATCCGGATGATCAATCTTCTTTATGCGGCTGTTCCAGGGATTTAGTTCAATGCAGCCTAAGTTATTTAAGTAGGCGAGGGTAGCTTTGTCGTTACAAAGGATATATTCCAGCTCTTTATCATTAGATGCTGAATAAACATTTACAGTCTTTACCCAGTCAGGCGCTCCTGCGCCTGCATCCTTATGATAAAAGCTAAGCTCCTTAATACCGTTGGGAAAGCGGTGGAGCGACTGCGGCCTGTCTTTCAGGTATGGCAAAATGTAAGCGCTCATATCCTGGTAATAATCTATCAGATCGCCTTTTGTGTAGCCCTCATCAGGCCAGTACACTTTTGACTGGTTGGTAAGCTTTACCTGCTTACCACCGATACTTTTAATAACATCACCTTCCGTATGATTTGATTTTTTCACAGGCTTCGATTTTTTGGGTGCAGGTTCTGGTTGTGTGCTATCACTGTTATCCACCTCCGAGGCTGATTTATCTATGCGTAAACCCATGTAAACAGGGTGCCGGTATATATGCTCATCAGTGATCTCCGTATATTTTATATTGCAGACCAGCTCAGGCTTTAACCAGGTGGCCGGCATGTTTGTCTTTGGCTTTTTCGCAAAGGGGCAATCTTTTGTTATCAGTGGCTGCAAACGGGCGTACATTTCTTTCAGAGTAGCCTGGTTAAATCCTGTACCTGTATGCCCGGTGTAGACGAGCTCGCCATTTTCATACCTCCCTAATATCAAAGCGCCGAAAGCCTTCCGGCTGCCGCGTGGTTCGGTGAATCCTGCGATTACAGCTTCTGTAATATTGTGGTATTTTATCTTCAGCCATTGCCTGGTTCTTATGCCTCTTGTATATTCCCCGGATTTCATTTTTGCGATTATTCCTTCCAGGTTATTTTCCTTGATAGCTTCGAAAAAGCCGATGCCGTCATTCTCCACATGATCGCAATATTTTATATGCTCGCCTTCAACCAGCGCATCTTTCAGCAATTCTTTGCGTTGCAGCAAAGTAAGGGATTCTGTACTGTGGCCATTGAGATAAAGGATATCAAATACATGGTAGATGAGCGGTGTGGCAGAATGATCGTTATAATGCTGCAGGCTTTGAAAGGATGGTTTGTCATTGTCGTAAGCCACAATTTCGCCATCCAGGATCATTTCGTGCTGCTGTGATTTCAGTTCTTCTGTTATAGGCGCATATTTATTAGCGAAAGACAGGCCGTTGCGCGAATAAAATCTAAACGTGCTACCGGTTTCTGCTATAGCACGGTAACCATCCCATTTTATTTCAAATACCCATTCATCATCCGAAAAAGGTTCTTCTGTAAGCGTTGCCAGCATTGGCTTTACGTAATCCTTAAGTTTTTTTTCTCCGGAAATGTAGGGTGCATGATTGGTTACTCTGCGTTTGGATTCAACAGGTTTTTTGCTCGTATCCTCCTTTTCAGCAGGTAGAATTTTATTGGCTGATTTCTTTTTTTTCCCGGCTACCAGTTGGGTTACCTTGGAATTCTTTTTGGTAAAATCTTCAGCAGAATATTTCCCTGTTACAGCAAATGCATCTTTATGCTTTATCAGCAGCCAGGCATTATCATCCTGGGGGTTCTTGATTTTTACCAGTGCGAATTCGCCCTTTAATTTATTGCCTTTCAATACGATTTTGAGCGAGCCCGTTTTTAATTCATTCAATAATATCTTATCGTCTGCTAAGCCTGTTTTTTTATGCAAAGGTTCATAAAAGCCTTCGTCCCATATTTCAACTTCTCCTGCGCCGTAGTTACCCTGAGGGATGGTTCCTTCGAATGTGCGGTAGCTATAGGGATGGTCTTCAACCATCATGGCAAGCCGTTTATCTGCGGGGTTCAGGGAAGGGCCTTTCGGCACAGCCCAGCTTTTTAAAACGCCTTCCATTTCCAGTCGGAAATCATAGTGCAGCCTGGAGGCAGCGTGGCGCTGCACCACAAACCTAAGTTTACCGGAGGTTTTGTTCCTGGTACCTTTAGGCTCGGCAGTTTGCTTAAAATCCCGTTTTTTATTGTACTCTTCCAGCGACATCACGAGGCTGTTTTTCTTTTACCGGTAGATTCAAGGCTGGCTTTCAATTGCGACATCAGGTCAATAGTTTTTGAAGTGGCAGGCGCCGCTTTGGAGGCTTTGATCTTCTTGCCTTTAGCCTTGCTTTCAATGATCTTTAAAAGCTCTTCGCTATAGGTATCCGTATATTGCGAGGGATCAAATTTTTCAGAAAGTTGTTGTATCAAAGCCTCTGCCATCTTCAGCTCTGCAGGTTTTACCTCTTTTTTGGCAGGCAATTTCAGCTCATCATAATTCCTGATCTCGTTGGAAAAACGCAGGCGGTTCAGCACCAGTATATCTTCATTGTACGGCCTGATGAGGCCGATCAATTCCTTATCGCGCAATACAAATGTACCTACGCCTGCCATACCCGTTTTTACCAGCGACTGCAATAAAAGCATGTAGGCATTTTCTCCGTTCTTTTGCGGCTCCAGGAAGTAGGGCGATTCAAAATAGACACTGTCTATCTCATCTTCCTTTACGAATTGTTGTATAGAAAGCAGCTTGGTCTTTTCAGGGCTTGCTGCCTCAAAATCTGCCTCTTCTACTAAAACATACTGATCGTCTATCTTATACCCTTTTACAATATTCTCCCAAAGCACTTCCTTGCCGGTAGTTTCATTTACTCTCTTAAACTTGATGTTAGACAGGTCTTTCTTGTCGAGCATGTCAAAATCCAGCTTACTGTCTTCTACAGCAGAATATATTTTTACCGGAATATTTACCAGCCCAAAGCCAAGCGCACCGTTCCAGATTGCTTTCATAGTGATAGTTTTAATTGTGTTGAGATAATAGTTTACCTGCACAATTAATATGCCGAAGGCAGCCGCAGCATTAAATCATGACCCAATAGGCTACAAGTTGAGCGAGAATACCAATGAGTGCACCCAGATAAATTTCAGCCTGTGTATGTTCTTTTAAAAGCAGGCGCGAACTACAAACCATGCCGCACATCAGCACGGCTATAATCAAATCTACACCATAATAAGTATGGTACATAATGCAGGATATAAACATGGCTGTAGCTAAGCCTGCCATGCCCATAGCATGCATGCTCACCTTACAAAAACTGTTTAATATCAGCGCCGGAATGGTAGCAATGAAAATACCGAAGTAGAAAAACTTTAAAGACAGCGCCTGGTCCTGAAAACCTTTGGACAGGAACCACATCCACCAATAAAAGATCATAGCTGCTACATAAGGCACAATACGTTCTTTATTGCTGCGGAGATAAATGTTGGAAATAAATTTCAGCTTCCACAATAGCAATACCGTAAGGGCAGGGAAGAAGGCAGTAGTAATGAATACGCCTATGGCTCTGAGCTTCAGGTCGCCGGGCGCTGCTCCGGAGAACTCTACCCCGAAACGACCTAAAGTCCACAGATAAAAATAGGTGGGGATGAACAGCGGGTGGAAAATATACGAAAGAGCCTTAGCGCTGAACGTGAGTACAGCCGGTTGAGGATCAGCAGGATGTGTAATGTGTTGTTTATCCATTACAATGTCTTTCTTAACCTGGCTACCGGCAGATTGAGCTGCTCGCGGTATTTGGCAACAGTACGCCGGGCAATGTTGTAGCCCTTTTCCTGCAAGATTTCAGTAAGCAATTCATCGCTGTAAGGCTTTTGTTTGTCTTCGCCTTCTATTACTTCAGTAAGTATTTTCTTTACTTCACGGGTGCTTACTTCCTCGCCGCTACTGGTGCTCAGCGACTCGCTGAAGAAAAATTTAAGGCGGTATGTACCAAATTCCGTTTGTACAAACTTGCTGTTAGCAACGCGGCTGATAGTAGAAATGTCGAGTTCAGTGATCTCTGCCACATCTTTCAGGATCATCGGCCGCAGCAGGGTTTCATCGCCGGTGAGAAAGAATGCTTCCTGGTAATTCATAATAGCATTCATAGTGCTCAAAAGCGTGTGCTGCCTTTGTTTGATCATATCGATAAACCACTTGGCGGCATCAATTTTCTGCTTGATAAAAAGTACCGCCTCTTTTTGCCGCTTGTCTTTCTTGCTTCCGCGGTCGTAATCTTTCAACATATCACGGTAACCCTCGCTTACACGAAGGTCAGGTGCATTTTTAGAGTTCAGTGTAAGCTCAAGGACACCGTTATTATTAAAGATAAAAAAGTCGGGCACAATATAGCTTTCTGCTTTGTTGATAACTTCTAAAGCGCCGCCTGGCTTAGGGTTCAGCCGCACAATGATGTTTATGGCTTCCTTGAGGTCTTCTTCTGAAATATCCAGTCCGCGTATGATTTTTTCATAATGTTTCTTGGTAAATTCATCAAAATACCTGGTAAGCAACTGTACGGCAATATCATGTGTTTTAGAGTTCTTGTGTTCAGACCTGTCGAGCTGCAGCAATAAGCATTCCTGCAAGTTCCTTGCACAGATACCGGCAGGCTCAAAATGTTGAATCTTCTTTACCAGGTCTTCCAGTTCATCTACAGATGTTTCTACATTCTGCCTGAAAGCAAGATCGTCAACGATAGATTCCAAGTCTCTTCTTAAATAGCCGTCTGCATCAATGCTGCCGATGATCTGTTCTGCAATGATGTATTGGCGCGGGTCTAAAGACAGCATGCCCAGTTGGTTTTCAAGCGTCTCGTGCATACTGCTTTCTACTTTAAAGGGAATAGTCTGCTTTTCCTCTGCTTCGCCATAACCATCATCCCTGGTACGGTAGTCGGCAATTTCATCATCACCGTCGTGTATATATTCGCTGATGTCTATATTATCATATTCATCTTCACTTCCTGTCATTTCATCTTCATGGTTAGCCTCAAGTTCAGGCGCATCCTGAAATTCGTCTTTGGCATATTCGTCTTCGGCTGTATTTTCACCCTGCTCAAGCGCCGGGTTTTCTTCCAGTTCATCTTTAATGCGTTGTTCGAGGTTGGCCGTAGGCACCTGCAACAACTTCATAAGCTGGATTTGCTGTGGCGATAATTTCTGTAACTGTTTCTGTAGTAATGCTTGACTTAGAGCCATTTATGTTGATATTATATGCAATATTAAACATTTTTTTTCATAAATCAAAATAATGGCTTGATTTTTGATGCACAGTTGTGAATTATTTACTTTTAAGGAAATCTTTTGTAGTAAGTAGTTCTTAAAACAAACTCCAGGAACAATAAAACCAATCCCGTTAACAGCCAGGGCAGATATTTTTCTACAAATCTATTGTATGTAGAAACCTCCACTTTAGACTTTTCCAACTGGTTAATATGAGCATACACCATCTGTAAAGCATTCTTATCTTTTGCATAGTAATACTGTCCGCCGGTTTGCTGAGCAATACTTTTTAAAAGTGTGGCGTTGAAATCAATCTGCATATTTTGTGATACCTCTTCACCCGCTTCCGTGCGCTGGGTCACATTCATGGTACCTTTGGTACCTATACCGATGGTATATACTTTAATACCATAAGTTTTTGCAAGGCCTGTGGCAATATCCGGGGAAATAGTTCCGCCGATGTTTACGCCATCTGTAAGCAGTATCACGATCTTTGATTTTGCATCGCTTCTGCGCAGCCCGTCCACGCTGGTAGCCAGGCCTGAACCTATCGCAGTGCCTTCCTCTTCCAGGTAACCACTGCGGATAGAGGCCAGTTGCTGCAACACAATATTGTGATCTGTAGTAACAGGACAAAGGGTATAGCTCACTATGCTGAAAATAGTAATGCCAATACGGTCCCCGGGCCTGGCCATTACAAATGCTGCCGCCACCTGCTTGGCTGCCTCCAGCCGGGTAGGAGAGAAATCATTGGCATTCATACTGCCGGAAATATCCATACAAAGCATGATATCTATACCTTCGCCATTGGATTGGGAAACGGTGAATTTATCACGAGGCCGCGCCAGCGCTATAATCAGGCAGGCAAGCGCCAATATCCTCAACACAAATGGCAGGTGCCTGGTACGGGTTTTGAAAGTTTTTGCCTTCTTAATAAAATGAGTGGTTGACACTTTAAAAGTTGCCGGCTTGCGGTTCTTGCTGGCATACACGATCACCAGCAAAGGCAGTATGATTAGCAACCCCAGCATCCATGGGTAGGCAAATTCAAAATTGTAGCCCCAATCAAAATATGATAACCAGTCTCTAAACATTATTTTTTTGCCTGCTGCTTTTGGTTTTGTTCGTTAAGGATCTGTTGTTCTATTGTCTGTAAAGTTTCTTTTGCCAGGCTTGCAGCCTTATCTGCCTGCTCCTGTGAAGGCTTGTATTTGGCAAACTTTACCGCATCGTTTATCCGGTTAAGTTCATAATAAGAAGCACGGTCTTTCTCTTCCTGCAAATATCTACGCAATTTTTCGAAAGTCTCCCTTGCGGTAAGGTAATGGGTATTTGCATGCGTACGCTCATCGTAATAGGTGCGGCATATGGTATCCAGGCGTGTGAAATACTCGGTTTCTTTTTGCTGTTGTATCAGGTTTTCCTGCTGCAGTTTTTCAATCTGTTTCAATGCCCAGGATAGCGGCGGGCCTTTGATGGCGGAAGTGTAAACCGGTTTCTTTTTCCTGTTTTTGAGTAACTTCCTCACCAGTAGGATCAACAATAGTAAAATCAATACGCCAGCCAGGTAGTAAAGCCAGGTGTAATCCGTATACTTTACATCTACCACTTCCTTGATACCGTGAAAGTCCTGTAGTTGAGAAACATCTACCGAATTGACCATTAAAAAAACGGAATCTGACTGTACAGGTATTGCCAGCCCGTCCTGTGAGGTGATGGATGGTAAGATGATGGGTACGCTCCACCGGCCGGAATCGAAAGAAGTAAGAATAATGTTTTGTGCATAGCTGAATGAGTTCCCATTCTTTACAGTGTCTATCTTTTCACGCCTGATCACTTCTACATGATTGCCTGTATCCGCTACGGAAAACCATTCCGCTACCTCCATTACATCTTTATCAATGTTATCAACTTGCAGGCGCAGGTTTACCTGCTCGCCAAGGCTGATCTGTTCACGGTCTAATTTTGCGGATATATTTTGTGCAATACCAAGTTGGGATATGCATACAAACAGAAAAACAGCAAGTACACGAAGCCTGTATTTTTTGCAGGAATAAATCATATGGTTCAATAATTCCACTATTTGACTCTTGATCTTTTAATAAAAAATGTACGCAATACTTTTATAAAATCTTCTCCTGTAGATACCTGCAGCAACTCTGCGCCTGCTTTCCTGAAATTTTCTATGGCATCGGCGCTGATCTTCTGAAACTGTGTGCCGTAGCTGTTTTGCGTAAACTTGCTGTGGGTATCAATAAGCATAGTCTGTCCGGTTTCAATATCTTCAATTTCCAACAGTCCCACATCCGGCAATACGGAATCATACCTGTCAAACACCTGTATGCCGATCACTTCGTGCTTTTTAGCCATCACCCGCAGTGTTTCCAGGTAACGCTCATCTACAAAATCGCTCAGTAAAAATATAATGCTTTTGTGCTTGTTCTTGGAAATGTTATTGACGTATTCCAGCGCAGATTTTATATCGGTCTGCGCGGATGCCGGCTTGAAATTAATAAGCTCTCTCAACAAAAAAAGGCCATGCTCTCTTCCCTTCTTGCTGGGAATAAATTTTTCAATTTTATCGCTGAAGAACAGGAGGCCGACCTTATCATTATTCTTTACGGCTGAAAACGCAAGCGTAGCACATATTTCAGCTATCAGGTTTTTCTTGGATTGGCCGTTGGTGCCAAACAGGTTGCTGGCGCTGGAATCAACCATCAGGAAAATACTGATCTCTCTTTCTTCTTCGAAAAGTTTGCTGTATGTATTGTTGGTGCGGGCAGACACGTTCCAGTCTATAAAGCGGATGTCATCTCCTTCCTCGTATTCACGCACTTCTTTAAAAGACATACCTCTTCCACGAAATGCTGAATGGTATTCGCCAGTAAAGATATGGTTGGTGAGTTTTTTACTCCTGATCTCCAGTTGGCGCACCTTTTTCTGCAGTTCCTGCTCTTCGGTGAGGGGTTGTTCTTTCTCTTTATTTTTTTTAGAAAATAACATGCGTGGGTGGATTACGGTACAGGCACCACTTTAATTAATTCATCAATGATCTGTTCGGTAGTAATATTTTCTGCTTCAGCTTCGTAAGTAAGGCCTATCCTGTGTCTTAAGACATCCTTGGCAATAGATTTAATATCATCTGGTATCACGTATCCCCGGCCTTCCAGGAATGCGTGAGCTTTACCGGCCAAAGCCAGGTTAATGCTGGCTCTCGGTGAACCGCCATAGCTGATAAAATCTTTCATGCGCGGCATGCCATACTGTTCAGGGTAGCGTGTAGCAAATACAATGTCTACGATATATTTTTCAATTTTCTCATCCATGTAAATACGCCTGGTAAGGTCCCTTGCTTCACGTATTTCACTGATCTCAGCCACATGATTGGCTACGTGCGGCTCTATGTCCTGCACCTGGTGTTTAATAATTTCCTGCTCCTCTGCCTTGCTCGGATAGCCTACTACCACTTTCAGCATAAACCTGTCGAGCTGTGCTTCCGGCAGCGGGTAAGTACCTTCCTGTTCCAAAGGGTTTTGGGTGGCCAGCACCAGGAAAGGATCGTCGAGCGGGTAGGATGTTTCGCTGATGGTCACCTGTTTCTCCTGCATGGCTTCAAGCAGTGCGCTCTGTACCTTTGCGGGCGCACGGTTGATCTCGTCAGCCAGGATAAAGTTGGCAAAGATCGGCCCTTTTCTAACCCTGAAATCGTTTGTCTGCTGATGGTAGATCATGGTACCGATAAGGTCGGCCGGCAAGAGGTCAGGCGTAAATTGTATCCTGCTGAATTTTGCGTTGATCACATCGGCAAGAGATTTAATAGTGAGTGTTTTTGCCAGTCCCGGCACACCTTCAAGGAGTACGTGCCCGTTGCTCAGCAAGCCGATAAGCAAGCGGTCTATCATGTAAGACTGGCCTATAATTTTGTGGGCTACTTCTTCCTTTATTTTTTTAATAAACTGCGCCTTGGATGCTACCTGCTCATTGATCCTGACAATTTCTTCAGCACTTTGCATAGATGTCGATTGTTTTTTAGCACGTGAAAATACGAATAGGTTCGTTAATAAATAATGAAAATTAATAAAATATTGCTGCGAACATTGCTGCGTTTCCATCTGTGAAACATGTAGGCAATATTCACACCATTATCCCAGTGTGATGGAATTTGTGATGGATGATGTTTGATTGTGATTTTTGATTCAGGATTATGTCTGTGAAATTTGCTGAAAACCAGGATTGCCACGAAGAGAAGGATCCACGAAATCTCTTTGTGAAATTTTGCCTCTTTATCCACATTGGGTTAAAGAATAAAGCTGTATCCGGTGTTGTCCAAACTGTCCTTTTGCGTTACCTATGCCAAAAACAATTATAATACATTATCTTTAAAACATGTAAAATTTAAAGTCAGCATGCATAGCAATAGTTCACCCAAAAACAGCAGAGGCAATTCCATATTCAGAAAGGCTTTGCTATCAATAGCTATCATTTTTTTGATTAGCTATATTGGTTATTCGTACCTGCATCCGAACGAGATAGATACAACTGCGTTTATTTTCCAGGCAACCTCCATAATACTTATAATTGCTGCATTATTATTATCAAAAAACAGGAAGCAGGCCAAAGCAGAAAAAATCATCATCGCTTTGGTGCTGACGGCAGTCTTGTTGTTTACCTTTCTTAAATTTTTAAAGTAAAGGTTGTTCCTTAAGATGTTTTTTATAAAATCAACGTGTTTTATTTACCTTCGCTGCATGTCAAAATTCGCCCACGATACCGTTACTCCCTACCGCCATAGTGATAAAGAAAAAAAGCAACAGGTAGCGGAAATGTTTGATGATGTTGCATCGAAATACGATTTTTTGAATCGTTTCCTGAGCATGGGCATTGATCAGGGCTGGAGAAAAAAAGCCATCAGGCGCCTGACATCTATAAAGCCGCAAAGTATTCTGGATGTGGCTACAGGTACCGGAGATTTTGCCATTATGACCTATAAAATGCTGACACCCGGAAAAATTACAGGCATTGATATCTCCAAAGGTATGCTGGAGGTTGGCAGGGAAAAGGTTGCTAAAGAAAAACTTTCTGCACACATAGAAATGATGGAAGGCGACAGCGAGAACCTGCCTTTTAAAGACAACAGTTTTGATGCCGTGACCGTATCTTTCGGCGTACGTAATTTTCAGAACCTGGAGAAAGGCATTGCAGAAATGTACCGTATTTTAAGGCCGGGAGGCAAGCTGGTAATTCTTGAATTTTCACGTCCCAAAAATCCTGTATTTAAACTGCTTTATAGAATCTACATGCAGGTGGTAACACCCAATGTAGGCAAAATGATTTCAAAAAGTAAAACTGCATACCAGTATCTGAACGATTCTATTATGGTGTTCCCGGAAAGAAAAGATTTTGTAACTGTGATGGATGGCGTAGGCTTTACCGGTACATCTTATGAAGCGCTTACAATGGGTATTTGCTGTATTTATGAGGGAAGTAAGTAGAAGGAGAGGTGTAAATGAATATTAGCAGGCATTTATCTTTCCCGTTGGTATTTCACACTTTTATTCGATCCATAGAGTAATATAGTCCTTCCGTAATATATGTTTGGCGCAGTTATGCATCTTTTGGTAAATAATAACTTTCTTTTAGTTCAGACCTCAATGACTTACCCTGAAGGACATCCTGCTATTTCTTGTAGCCCACAGATTCATCTGAAATTTTATTGATGTATCTTTGCAAGATGAACGTTGCAAAGCACCAAAACATTCGTAACCTGTCTTTAAAAGCACTGGAAGATTTTTTTATAGCCATCGGTGAACAAAAGTTCCGCGCAAAACAGGTCTACGAGTGGCTCTGGCAAAAAGGCGCGCAAAGCTTTGCAGATATGTCTAACCTTTCCAAAGAACTGCGCCAGAAATTAGGATCAAATTTTACACTTCCGGCTTTAACGACAGACCTGGTACAGGAAAGCAGCGACGGCACCATCAAAAGCCGCTTCCGCACGCATGAAGGCCATCTGGTAGAAGGCGTACTGATACCGACTGATGAAAGGAAAACGGCCTGTGTATCATCGCAGATCGGCTGCAGCCTTACCTGTAAATTTTGTGCCACAGGATTTATGGAACGTAAGCGCAACCTGCATTTCGATGAGATTTACGACCAGGTAGTACTGCTGAATCAACAGAGTGAAAAGCATTACGGTCAAAAACTTTCAAACATTGTATTCATGGGCATGGGCGAGCCATTGCTTAACTATGCCAATGTAAACAAAGCCATTGAGCGTATTTCTGCGGAGGACGGCCTGTTCATGAGCCCGCGCCGCATCACCGTTTCAACAGCCGGCGTGGCAAAGATCATTAAAAAGATGGGCGATGACCGCGTACGCTACAAGCTTGCACTGTCGCTGCATGCAGCCAATGACGTTAAGCGCAATGAAATAATGCCCATCAATGAAACCAACAACATCAGGTCGCTGGCGGATGCATTGAACCATTTCTATAAGCAGACTAAAAACGAAATTACATTTGAATATATTTTGTTTGATGGCTTCAATGATACCGAACAGGATGCCAGGGAACTGGTGAAATTGTACAGGCAGGTGCCGGCAGACCTGGTAAACATTATCGAATACAATCCCATTGACGATGCGCGCTTCAGCAAACCTTCTGAAGATGTTACAGAAAAATTTGTTGCCTACCTGCAATCACACAAAGTAAACGCAAGGCTCAGGCGGAGCCGCGGTAAAGATATTGATGCCGCTTGCGGGCAATTAGCCAATAAAGCCTAAGCAAAGCTTTCCCGTTAAAAGCCTTGCATTCCCCCAAATTACAAAGCACGATCAGCAAACATAAAATAACCATAAAAATCAACAATGTATATTAATTGAAAATGAGTATTGCATCTAAAAAAATGGTTATTCCATATGGCAACTGAAAAACAAATAAATTTACACATGAAATAGCCATAAGCAAAGTTGCATACCAACCGAATGAATAAAGGTTATTCCATGTGACAACTGAAAAACAAATAAATTATATACACATGAAATAGCCATAAGCAAAGTTGCATACCAACCGAATGAATAAAGGCTATTCCATGTGACAACTGAAAAACAAATAAATTATATACACATGAAATAGCCATAAGCAAGGTTGCATACCAACCGCGAATGAATAAAGCTATTCCATGTGACCATAAAGAAAAATAAAAATATACACATGAAATAACCATAAAGATTAGGAATCTTTACCAACCGAGGATGAGTATTGAATCTAAAAAAAATGGTTATTCCATGTGGCAACTAAAAAACAAATAAATATATACACACATGAAAAATAAAGCCGGATTCGAAAAGTTCATTAACCCGCAGAGCAATGCGAAAAAGAAAGAAGCATTCCGCCAGGAAAAAAGAAAAGCAAAAGCCGACATGCGCGCATTTGGCGAGGAGCTGAGGCGCGAAAAATTCGCTAAAGACAGGGGAGAAGCGGTTTTAGGGGCAGAAGATAAAACTAAAAAATATCCCAACAGGAAAAGCACATCCACAGGTATTAAAAAATCGTACGAAGACAGGAAATTTTCAAAAGGGAAACATACGGATAATGCAGACGGAAGCAAGTTTGTTCCTAAAAAAACTTTCAGGAAGCAGGAGGAGGATAGTGAGGACCTTGCTGTAAAATGGCAGAAAAAATCGGGTAAAAAAACTGAAGAGTTCGCTGAGAAAAAACCACATGGCAGACAGGAAAAGTATGCTGATAAAAACAAAAAACACAGTGGCTATAAAAAGCACGATGAAAAGGAAGAGTTGTATGAAGAAAAGATGCCGCTGAATAAATACATAGCCCACTCAGGTGTTTGCGGCAGGAGAGAAGCCGCAGAGCTGGTAAAGCAGGGATTTGTGAAAGTGAATAACGACGTGGTTTATGAACCGGGATATAAAGTAACGGAAAAGGATACCGTTAAGCTCAAAGACAAACCTGTTTCTCTTCAGCAAAAAATGGTATATGTACTGATGAATAAACCCAAAGACCACATTACCACGATGGAAGACGACAAAGGCAGGAAAACTGTCACCGATCTTGTCAAAAGCATTCCCGAACGCATCTATCCTGTAGGCAGGCTTGACAGAAACACTACCGGCGTACTACTGCTCACCAACGACGGTGAACTGGCGCAAAAGCTTATGCACCCATCATTTGAAGCCAAAAAAATATATGAAGCTACGCTGGATAAAGCGCTTTCCAAATCAGATGCAGAAAAGATCCTTGCAGGCATTGAACTGGAAGATGGTTTTATAAAAGCAGATGCTGTTGGCTATGCCGATGCAAAAGACAAAAGGGTAGTGGGAATAGAGATTCACAGCGGCAAGAACCATATTGTAAAAAGGATATTTTATCACCTGGGTTATACCGTTACGAAACTGGACCGGGTAATGTTTGCCAACCTGACCAAGAAAAATGTAGAACGGGGGAAGTGGAGATTTTTAAATGAGAAGGAAGTACGCGCACTGAAAATGTTGAACGCAAAGAAAGCCGGTAAGTAGTATGGACATTATCTTTGAGCACCAAAATTTTATAGCCGTCAACAAAGCCGTGGGCATGTTGAGTATCCCAGACAGGGCCGGCAGCGGCCAATCGTTAAAAGAACTGCTTTTAAAAAAGTACGGTGATATTTTTACGGTACACCGCCTGGATAAATTTACCAGCGGCCTTATCATCTTCGCTAAGGATACCGGTACCCACAAAGCATTGTCTGAAAAATTCCAGTCGCGTGAAGTAGAAAAATTTTATCTCGGGCTGGTAAACGGCCATCTGCATCCTGCAGAAGGCACGGTGAACGCTGCCATTGCAGAGCATCCTGCTAAAAATGGCAAAATGGTGGTAAACGCCAAGGGTAAACCTTCACGAACAGATTATAAAACAGTTGAGGCTTTCCGCGGTTACTCACTGGTGGAATTCAATATTCATACCGGCCGCACACACCAGATACGCGTGCATACGCAGTACCTCGGCGCTTCCATTGTATGTGACGAATGGTATGGCGATGGCAAGCCCGTGTATCTCTCGCAAATAAAACGCAACTATAAATTGTCGAAACAAGAGGAAGAGGAAAGGCCTGTATTGAGCAGGCTGGCGCTGCATTCTCACCGGCTTCATTTCACTTTACACGACATAGAGTACCGGCTGGAAGCGCCGCTGCCAAAGGATCTCAGGGCCTTGCTGCAACAACTGCGCAAGCAATAATATTGTGGCCTTACAAGCCACGAAAGATTTTTCTTTTGAGAATTTGTGCCTTCTTCATGGGCATTATGGTTATATAAATCCCCTGGTACACAACGCGCACAAGAGTTATACAAGGCACACTATATGCGACTTCTTACTTCTTACTTTGGCTTGCATAAGTTTGTGAACCTTGTGGTTTCCTTGCACATTGTGGTTAAATGTATACCTGAACACAGCGCGTACAATAGGTTATACAAGGTACGCTATATTGGACTTCTTACTTTATACTTAAATAAATCACCTGATTTAACAAAATAAAAAACTCTACAGCTACAGTTTACCTAAGGCAGGCATGGAAATTGTATTTTTCATTGTATACCAAAACTTCTACTTATGGATTGCAGAGCAAACACCGTAAAGCCCGAAGTTTTTTATGAGATTCTCGCAGCATATATGAAAAACCGGACAATAGTTGATCTGATTATTGACAGGGGAGGAACCGAAAGAGTCAGCGGCTTGATAAAAGACATTTCATTGCACGACAAAATTCTGAGAACCAGGGTCACCATGTACGATGAAACAGGTTTCTATATACACCAGGTAATAGCGGTTAACGGCATATTCAGAGACGATTTTTCAGAGTGTTGACATGCATCTTGTAACATACAGGGCATAAAAAAATCCGGCTTCAAACAGGCCGGATTTTTTGTAAGCGTTAGCGTTACTGCTTGCTCTTGGTTTGCGCAGGGCGCACTTCTATCTTGCTGGGTAGTGTGCGAGGGTGCATGTGCAGCAGGTCTACTATCATCTGGCCTATGTCTTCAGGCTGTATTTTCCAGGTATCGTCTTCAGAAGGTGTATGGTGATTAAAATGCGTTGAAACCGACCCCGGCATAATGGTTGTAACCTTTATATCATATGGCCTGAGGTCCAGCATAGCTGCCTGTGTAAAGCCCACCACGCCAAACTTGGAAGCATTGTAGCCTGCACCCTTTTCAAAGAAATTGGTACCTGCCAGGCTCGCAATGGTGATGTAGTATCCTTTGGTTTTTTTGAGCTCTTCCACGGAGGCTTTCAGTGTATGAAACACACCGCTGAGGTTGGTATCTATCATCTGGTGCCACTGCTCCTCAGTGAGTTCGTCTACAGGCGCAAAATTTCCTACACCTGCGTTGGCAATCACAATATCAAGCCTGCCGAATTTTTCAATGATTTTTGCAACAGCAGCTTTTTCGTTTTCGCATTTAGATACATCTGATTCCACTGCCAAGACACTGTTATCATCAGCAGAAATTTCTTTAGCTGCTGCATCCACATCTTTATATGTTCTGCCGCTTACAGCCACTTTTACGCCCTGTTCAGCCAGTTTTTTAGCAATACCAAGTCCTATCCCTTTTGAGCCGCCGGTAATGTAGGCGACCTTCTCTTTTAAATCTTTCATGTGTGTATATTTATTTGTTTTTTCAGTTGCCACATGGAATAACCATTTTTTTTAGATTCAATATTCATT
>NZ_JAOTPL010000019.1:0-63581 GCF_025631005.1 Haoranjiania flava | reverse complement strand
GTATCGGCCTTTCTCTTGCCAGATCGCTCGCAGAACTCCACCACGGGTCTTTGCAATTGATCTCCGGAGAATCGGATTTAATTATTTTTGAACTGCAACTGCCTATACATCAAAGGTTTGAATTTCAATTAAGCAGTTGGAAAAAGACAAGATAGTATGACTGAAAGTATTCTTATTATTGACGATAACGAAGATATCCTGGATTTCTTATCTGTGGTTTTAGGAGATTCCTACAAACTATACCTTGCAGTTAACGGAGAAATTGCCCAGGCGATTTTAGATAAGGAGGTTATTCACCTGATCGTATCAGACATTATGATGCCGGGCATTGACGGATTTGAGCTGTGCGCACTCATTAAATCCACTGTTGAATACTGCCATATTCCTATTATATTATTAACCTCTAAAAACACCTATAAAGCTCGCATTGAAGGATTGGAAGTCGGTGCAGACGCTTATATACAAAAGCCATTCTCATCAGAATTGCTACAGGTGCAAATTGCAAACCTGCTTAAAAACCGCAGAAAAATAAAAGATCATTTCGCCAGCTCTCCTTTTGAGGATGTAAGGGTAATGGCGCATTCAAAAACGGATGAAGCCTTTCTGAAAAAACTGGATGAGTACATTAAGGAAAATATTAAAAACCCAAATATCGATATAGATATGCTCGCCGATCACATGTTCATGAGTCGAAGCACATTATATCGCAAGGTCAAATCGCTGTCTTCTCTGTCTCCAAAAGAACTAATTGATATTACGCGCTTGAAAAAAGCCGCCGGATTAATCGCAGAGAATGAATTTACATTCTACGAGATTTCGAAGATGGTGGGTTACACATCACAAAGTCTTTTCAGCCGCAATTTCCAGAAATATTTTAAAGTATCTCCTATAGAATATTTTAACTCATTGCCAAGAGAATCATAGCTTATCAAAAAATATCTATGCAAAACCTTCTTTAAAGATGTTACTAAAAAATTTCATCGCAAATCTGCGAAAGATACAATAGTATCAAATGTTTTTTTTGACGATGCCGTAAGCTCTTTATACCATTAATATTTTCTATTAAATTATTCCCAACGGAATACACGCGAGGCTACAAAAAATATGATGAGGCCCCAAAGAGCCAGCATGCCCATATTTAGCCGGCAATCCCACAAAGATGCGCCGTCAAATGCGATACTGCGCACAGCTTCGTTGAAGTGCGTTAAAGGCAGCATTTGACAAAATGGATGCAGCCATTCTGGAAACTTTTCTACCGGGTAAAATGTACCCGACAACAGAAATTGTGGAATAGCGAAAATATTAGCCAGCGCAGGTACCGACCCCGACGTCTTTGAGAGGCCGCTTACTACAAAACCAAAACCCATAAAAACGATCAACGTAATAAAACATACCACCATGATCTGCAGAAAACTCCAAAATCCGTTATGCAGTGTAAAACCGTAAAGCCATACGCCCGCAAGGATGATCAACGCGGCGGAGAGTAGCTGAAACACAGCCTGGCTCAGTGTTTCGCCTAAGAGTATATTTGTTTTGGTAATGGGGGTTGCAAAAAAACGTTTCAATACCAGCTCCTGGCGTAAATTAAAAAACAGGAAAGCCACACTGAAAATACCGGTGCCCAGCAATGCGAAGCCAAGCATGCCGGGCAGCAGGAAGTCAATTAATTTAGATTGCCTGCCGCGGATAACAGCCGTATCATTGCTAACTATGTTTGCAGCATTTTCCCGGGCAGCCTCTTTATTAAAAGCGTGTTGCAACAAGGTGTGCAGCACGCTGATGTCTGAAGCATTAGCAAACTCCGGTGCCGCCACCTGCACGGTGCCGTCCGGTTTTGCCTGCACAATAGCCGTGATGCGGTTTCTTTGCAGGTCTTCACGCAGCACAGCAGAATCTTTAATCAGGAGCTCCAGCCCGGGAATGTTTTTCAATACACGAAAAGCTTCATTGGCCGTATCTGCCGCAGAGTACCCCACAGGAATGGCTATGCCTTTGTCTTTATTGATAAAGCCAAATCCGATAATGAAAATAAACGGGAAGCCAAGACTGAAAGCCACTGTGGCCGGGCTTCGCAAAATAGCTTTGAACGAGCCCTTTGCAATAGCCAGCATTGCTCTGAATTGGTTATAAGCCATGTTAGTTTTCCGGGTTCACGCCTGAAGCCTTACCTGATATCAAAAGTATAAGGCATCAGCGCTTGCGGCGAATGCATCATTTGCCTGAATGAATAAATATTTTTAAATATGGCGGCGTTTTCCGCGCCGAATGTTTTACTGATCCATCTTGTCTGCAGGTCGTCATTATCTTCAAACATGCTTGCAAATTGCGACAGAAAACTTTTTTCTTTCGGATATTCTTTCAGCTCGTATTTGCTTGTTTTTAATAATTCGGCGGTATAGTTGATGGCATCTTTTAAAGAACCTACTTCGTCTACCAGCCCGATAGATTTGGCATCAAGCCCAGACCACACGCGACCTTGCGCAAGGCTGTCAACCATATCTATGGATTTACTTCTGCCCTGGGCTACACGCGATTTGAAAGTATGATAAATAGTATCTACAAACGACTGGAAATATCTTTTTTCCGTATCATTCATAGCACGTGTAAAGTTGCCGAAATCCGCATAGCGGCTTGTTTTCACCGTATCGAAGGTGATGCCCAGTTTATTTTTAAAGAAGTTTTCCGCATTCCCGGTCATGGCAAATACGCCAATGGAACCTGTAATGGTATTAGGGTCTGCAAAAATCCGGTTAGCTCCGCAGGAAATGTAGTAACCGCCGGAGGCTGCCACATCGCCCATGCTCACTACTACCGGCTTTTTCTTTTTTATCAATTCTACCTCGCGCCATATTTCATCACTGGCCAGTGCGCTGCCGCCTGGGGAATTTACCCTGAAAACAACTGCATCAATTTTATCATCCAGCCGCACTTTTCTTAACTGCTTTATATACTCTTCGCTGGTGATCATACTTTTGGTATCGCCGGTTTGCATGATCTGGCCTTCGGCATATACCAGTGCAATTTTTTTGTCTGCATTAGCCGGCGCTTTTTTATACGATTTGTCTTTAGAATATTTCTCAACAGACACTAAGCTCAGGTCATCCGTTTCTTTTTTGCCCAACAATCTGCGCAGCTCTGTCTGAATTTCATCGCTGTATTTCAAACCGTGCACCATTTTATGCTTCAATGCATCTTCAGCAGTTTGTATGCTGAAATTATCTGCGAGGCTGCGTAAGGTGGCCGTATCTATTTTGGTGGTTTTGGCAATATCCTGCAGCATTACATCGTAGAGATCATTGAGCCAGGCTGCTGTCTGCACACGGTTAGGCTCCGTCATTTTGGTTACACGAAAAGGTTCGGTAGCGCTTTTGTATTTACCGGCAAAAAATATCTGCGGCTCTACTTCCAGCTTGTCGAGTGTTCCCTTGAAGAACATTACCTGCGTGGAAAGTCCGCGCCAGTCGAGCCCGCCTTCCGGGTGGGTGTATATTTTATCTGCTGCCGATGCTATGTAGTAAGCCTTTTGAGTAATGGTAGGCGCGTAAGCTATTACAAACTTTTTACTGCTTTTGAAATCGCTGATCGCTTCCCGCAATTCCCGGCTGGTAGCAAAGCCGTTTGCATTATTTTCAGCCTTGATGTAAATACCTTTGATGCGGTCATCGGTTTTAGCGTGTGCTATCATGCGTACCACATCATACAAGCCGCTGGTTTTTGTTGTTGAAAAATTTGTACCGAAATTAAAATCTTCTTTAGATTGTTCTGCAATCGGGTTGTTCAGGTCAAGCATCAGCACGCTGTTGGCGCTGATCTTTTTATCGCTGTTGGTAGCCATTGAACTGAATGCAGCCATCATAATAATCATTACAAAGAATGAAATAAATGAAAACACAATCAACGCTAACAAACTGGCAAAAAATACCTTGAAAAAATTATTCATCGGTTAATGTTTTAGTTTCTTTTTCTTAGGATCATAGCAATTATACTATAATATCCCGGTTTTGTAAATGTTATTGCAAATATGCAATAAATAAAAATAACAGGTGGCATTATAAAAAAATTATTAATATAAAATTACATTTGATGCATCATGAATATTGTATTCTTATCCATAGGCAGCAACATAGGCAATAAAACACAAAACCTGCTGAATGCCATCGGGTTTATCGGCGATGAAATCGGCAGGATCGAAAAGGTTTCTGGTATTTATGCCACAGAGCCCTGGGGCCTGAAACAACAACCTGAATTTTTAAACATGGCGCTGCTGGTAACTACACAACTCAAAGCTGAAGAAGTATTGAAAAAAGCCTTATCCATAGAACTGAAAATGGGGCGTGTACGCGAACAGAAAATGGGCGCCCGCTCCATTGATATTGATATCTTGTTGTTTAATGATGAAATAATCCGGCAGGATAACCTGAGCGTTCCGCACCCGTTTATGCAACAAAGAAATTTCGTGCTGATGCCCCTGAATGAGATCGCGGCTGAAATAATGCACCCGGTATTGAAAAAAACTATCCGTGAACTGCTTGAAGAAAGCAGCGACACATCACAGGTAAACAAAACAACCGGCAATCTTTTGCAACAGCCACCATCTGTGGATATCAACTTCGAGTAGAAAGGAGTCTTTGCAATACAGCCATAATTGCCTGCAAAATTGTACTTTCGCTGTCCGGAAATGAATTACAGATTTATAACCATAGAAGGCAATATCGGCGCGGGTAAAACCACGCTGGCAAAGATCCTTTCAGAACGGCTGAATGCGCGCCTGGTGCTGGAAGGATTTGAAGACAACCCGTTCCTGCCGAAATTTTACAAACAACCGGAGCAATATGCTTTTCCGCTGGAACTGTTCTTTATGGCGGAGCGTTTCAGGCAATTAAAGGAAATGCTCTCCGGCCCTGACCTCTTTCAGAGCATTACCGTGTCGGACTATTTGTTTGTAAAATGCCTGCTGTTTTCCAAAGTGACCTTGCAGGAGGAAGAGTACAAATTATACCAGCGTATTTTCGACATCATTCACCAGCAGCTGATCTTCCCGGATATACTCATATACCTGCATGCACCCGTGCATGTGTTGCAGGCAAACATTAAAAAGCGCGACCGCGCCTACGAACAAAAAATACCGGATGAATATCTTTTACAAATCCAGGAAACATACCTGAGCTATATGCAGCAGCACAACATGAAAATACTTTTTGTAGATGCTTCCAATGCTGATTTTTTATCGAACGAAAGCCATGTGCAGACCATCCTGGAGGCTTTGGAAAAAGAGTATGACATTGGCAAACACTACCTGGCACTGCCTGAATAAACTATGATGTTCCGCACACAATCATTCCTGCAAAAGAACCCGGTATTGCGCAACAAGGAATACCTGACTTTTATTTTCATACGCTTTGGCTTAAGCTTTGCACTAACCATGCAATTTACTATTGTTGCTTACTGGATCTATCATATCACCGGCGGCAGCAAGCTGGCGCTGGGCTTTATCGGGCTGGCTGAAGTTGTGCCGGTGATCTGCTTTTCGCTGTTCTCCGGATACCTGGTGGACTTGAAAGAGAAGAGAAACCTGTTGTCTGCCGTTGTAAGCTGCTATGTGGTTATCGGGTTGGGGCTGTTTTACCTGACTACTTCTTATGCAGCCTCACATCTTCCCAAAAGCTGGGTTATCGGCCTGATATATTTCTTTATTTTTCTCGGCGGCATCTTGCGCACTTTTTTAGGGCCTACAGCTTTTTCGCTGATAGGGCTGATACTGCCGAGGCAACAGTATGCCAATGGTGTAAGCTGGTCAAGCATGGCCTGGCAGATAGGTACGGTCTCGGGGCCATTGACCGGCGGCACTTTAATTGCTGCTTCGGGCATAGAAACAGGCATGGCAGTAGTTTTGATTACTGAAATGATCATGCTGGCGCTTGTGTTTCGCATCGCTAAAAAGCCTGTTATGAAAACTACGCGTGAGCCTGTGCTTCAGAGCATCGGCGAAGGTGTAAAGTTTATTTTAAAAACTCCCGAGTTGCTCGGCGCACAATTACTTGACATGTTCTCGGTTTTGTTCGGTGGCGCAGTTGCTTTGCTTCCGGCGGTGCAGGCAGAATTTTTTCCGCAGACCGAAGCTTTCTTTTCCGGCGCGCGGGCTTTCGGATTCCTGCGTGCCGCGCCCGGCATTGGTGCTTTGCTGTCCCTGATGATGATCGCTTTCTTCCCGCTGAGAACACACCCCGGTAAAAAACTATTTATTGCCGTTGCAGGCTTTGGTATTTCTATCATTGTTTTCGGGCTCTCGCGCAACTTTTATTTGTCTTTCTTCATTTTGATACTCTCAGGCATCTTTGATGCTGTGAGTGTAGTGATTCGCAGCACCATTCTTCAACTGGTAACACCCGATGACATGCGCGGCAGAATTGCATCTGTAAACACCATGTTCATCAGCTCCTCCAATGAGCTGGGCGATTTTGAAAGCGGGGTGATGGCAAACTGGCTGGGCACTTCACGCGCCATTGTTGTTGGCGGATGCCTGACTCTTGGCGTGGTTATTACAACTTTTTTCTACAACCCGAAACTCAAGAATTTCCAGTTCAGGGGGCAGGAGTAAGTATTATGATGTGCTGTGGTGAAGGTGTGATGAAGTTAAGTTGTGTATTTGTGTAATCGTTGAATCGGGTGCCTTCCAACATCAACAAGCCCTGGTTGTTTATGTTGATTGTGAAGGAATTTGGCTGAGATTTATTTTACAGCATAATCTGCTTTCACGGTTATGGTAGCTGTTTTGCTTTTGCTTGATATATTGAAAGCCCCGCCATAACTGTAATCTTCATTGCTGTTTTTACCTACTATCTGAAACACACCCATGGTTGCCTTCTTAAGCTTGCCCATATTTTTCCCTGCATTTTCGGCAATGGTTTCTGCGCGTTTTTTGGCATCGGCACTAGCTTTGGCCAGGAGATCCAGCTTAAGGTCTGACAGTTTGGAGTAGTAGTAGGAAGGTGGCTGGGAGTTAAGCTCAATGCCGCTTTGGATCAGTTCGGTCACCTCACGTGAAATAGTTTCTACTTTCGGGATATCTTTAGAAGTTACCGTAACGTTTTGAGTAAGATTATAACCGCTAAAAGTACTTTGCCGCTGGTTGCCTTCTGCATCGTAGGTATAGCTGTATTCTTTATTGATGTTGATAGAAGAAAAAATAATCTCTGCTGCTGCAATGCCTTTGCCGGCAAGGTACCTTCTTATGGCTCCTTCATCCTGCTTCAGGGCGGCATAGGCCTCTTGTAAATTCATAGACTTGCGCGAATAAGAAGCAGACCATACTACCAGGTCGCTTTCAAAATCTATTTCGGCGGAGCCTGTAACTGAAATATTTTCCTGTGCACGGAATTTGTATTTGTAAGCGTTGGCAATAGCCACGAAACAAATGATGGCAGCTATGGCAGCGATCAATGCAATGACAACCCGTTTCATGTATGTATATTTATTTGTTTTTCAGTTGCCACATGGAATAGCCAAAACCTTCATTCTTTATTATCATTCCCGGTTGGTACAGATTCCTAATTTTTATGGCTATTTCATGTGTTAATATTTAATTTTTTCTGTTTCCCGGTTGGTATAGATTCTTAATCTTTATGGCTATTTCATGTGTATATATTTAATTTTTTCTGGTTGCTACACGGAATAACCAAAACCTTCATTCTTTATTATCATTCGCGGTTGGTATAGATTCCTAATTTTTATGGTTATTTCATGTGTATATTTTTTATTTTTTCTTTATGGTCACATGGAATAGCCTTTATTCATTCGCGGTTGGTATGCAAATTTGTTTATGGCTATTTCATGTGTATTATGAATTTGAAAACATAAAACTACAAAATATATATCATAAAAATCATCATTTGCGCACATTGCTTATAAACAACAACGGCAGCGATATGCTTAGCCGTGCAGAATTGCCCGCATACGTCCTACTTCTTCCTGGTCAACCTCTGTGCCCGTAAGATTTTCATTCATGGAAGCTACTGTGAACTTCATTTTTGTTTCTGCTGATTTCCTTGCCGAAGAGTGGTATTCTGTTGCGCCGGTTTCCTCTACCAACCTTTGAAGATTAGAGGAGCGCACGCCGCTGCCCTGCAAAATAATAATACGCCCTGCGGCTTTTTCAATCAGTTGTTTTATCAATGGTGTCGCATCGCCTACATTGGGCACCTGGCCACTGGTGAGGATGCGTTTGCAGCCGGTGTCTACCACATCTTCTAAAGCTTTTAACGGATCGTTTGTCCTGTCGAAAGCCCGATGAAACGTTACTTCCAGCGGAGCAGCCAGTTCTACCAGCGCTTTAGTACGCTCCACATCTACCGAGCCGTCTGCTTTCAGAAGGCCAAGCACCAGGCCGGGAAAGCCCAGCTCTTTACACAGCTTTACATCTTTTTTTATTACTTCAAACTCATCATCATTATATAAAAAATCTCCGCCACGCGGCCTGACGATGGGGAACACTGGAATGCCGATTTTCTCCCGAACTGTTTTGAGCGTACCGTAAGAAGGTGTAGTACCGCCTTCCATCGGGTTTTCACAAAGTTCAAGCCTGTCGGCGCCTGCACGCTCTGCCTGTATGGCGGAAGAAATATTAAATACTGCTACTTCTAAAATCATACTTGTAATTTTTTTCAAAAGTACTATGGATTCCAACGAACACAAAACTGCGACTGACATTTACTTAAACTTTATATTTGTGCAATGCAATGGTTGGAAAAATATATAGCTACAGCAGAAAAGATTTTATCCGTTTACGATGGCGCTATGCCTCTGCAACATTATTTAAAAAACTATTTTTCGCAAAATAAAAAGCATGGTTCAAGAGACAGGAAAACAATTACACACCTTTGCTACACTTACTTCCGTGCCGGCAAAGCCTTAACTGCATTGAGTTTTAGAGAAAGACTGTTGGCTGCTCTCTATCTTTGTGAAAACGACCCTGGTAAATGGAAATCGCTTTTTAGTAACGAATTTGTTGACAATCATTCTCCGGTTTTAGAGGAAAGGATAAAGTTTATTGCAAATATATACCCCGGGTTTTCTGCTAAAAACATCTTCCCCTTTGAAGATGAAATGAGTTTTGCCGGTGAAAGCTTTGCCCGTTCTTTCCTGGTACAACCCAAAACATTTTTACGCATCAGGCCCGGAAGAAGTAAAACAGTAACAGACGCACTCACACGTGCATCCATTCCCTTTGAGCATGAAGGCGGGGCCATTGCACTGGAATCCGCTGTAAACATTGCCGGGATACTGAAACTGAATGCTGATGCGGTGGTGCAGGATAGCAGCTCGCAAAAAACCGGGGATCTTTTATTGCCTTTGAAACAGGAAAATATATGCTCTGTGTGGGATTGTTGCGCTGCAAGCGGTGGAAAATCCATCCTTGCATTCGATGTGCTGAAACCCATCAGGCTGACAGTTTCAGACGTTCGTCCCTCCATCATTCACAACCTAAAAAAAAGACTAAGAGAAGCGCGTGTGCCGGTAGAAAAAATGTTTAAGGCAGACCTTACCAAACCTGTAGATCCCGGATGTAAATTTGAGCTCATCATTTGCGATGTGCCCTGTACAGGCTCAGGTACCTGGGCGCGTACGCCGGAGCAATTATATTTTTTTAACCGGGAAAAGATTGATGTCTATGCCAGCCTGCAAAAAAGCATTGTACAACATGTACTGCCTCACTTAGCGGAAGACAGCTATCTGCTCTACAGTACCTGCTCTGTTTTTATAAAAGAGAATGAAGATGCAGTCCGTTTTATACAACAGGCATTCCCTTTTATGGAGTTAATACAGCAGCAAAGCATTCGCGGCTATCACCAACGTGCTGATACCCTGTTTGCAGCGTTGCTGAAAAAAAGAAAAATTTAATTTTATTATTTAAAAATGAATTTACTTTGCACTTAGTGCATATCCTCAACACCATATTCAGAATTATAAGGAGCAAATTTTTCATTGCTACGGTAGTATTTATTGTACTGATGCTTTTCTACGACAAGAACGATGTTTTTGTGCAAATGGACAGGCAGAAGCAACTCAAGGAACTCAAAGAAGGACAGGCTTTTTATGAGAAAGAAATTGCCAAACTGCAAAAGCAACTGAATGAACTGGAAGCCAATCCGGCAAACCTGCAGACCTACGCACGCGAAAACCTGTTTATGAAAAAAGCTGATGAAGATATTTTTATTGTAGAGCCTGCAAAAGATTCTACAGCCAAAAAATAATTCTTTAGTTGCTATCTTTGAAAAAACAGCCTGGTGCAATGACGCAGAAAGAAAGATATGCTTTTGTAATAGAATATTTTGAAAAGAATTCTCCCGATGCAGAAACGGAACTAATTTACGACGATCCATATCAGCTGCTGGTAGCAGTAATACTCTCTGCCCAATGTACCGACAAGCGCGTAAACCTTACCACACCTGCTATTTTCCACAAATACCCTACACCCAAAGAATTAAGCCAGGCAACTATTGATGAACTGTTTCCATTGATCAAAAGCATCTCTTACCCCAACAGCAAAACAAAACACCTGATCGGTATGGCCAGGATGCTACAGGAAAATTTTGGGGGCAAAGTACCGCTCACCGTGCAGGAACTCATTACTTTGCCCGGTGTTGGCAGAAAGACAGCTAACGTAATTACCTCTGTTGTAGACAAACAGCCTAACATGGCCGTAGACACGCACGTATTCAGGGTTGCAGGCAGAATAGGCCTTACGGTAAATGCCAGAACGCCATTGGCTGCAGAGCGGCAACTGACAAAAAATTTTCCGTTGGAGCTTATACACAAAGCCCATCACTGGCTGATACTACATGGCAGGTATATTTGCATTGCCCGGAAGCCCAAATGTGAGATTTGTGGGCTGAGGCCTGTGTGTAAATACTATCAAAAGCAGCTAAAGCAGGTTAAATAGAAATGTGGATAGATAGAAATTGCAAATTGAAATAATCAGGCACAAGCGGACGCTTGCGCCAGTATTTAAAAGAGATGGAGATAAGTTTTCTCTCCCAGGCGCAAGCGTCCGCTTGTGCCGGTACTTAAAATAAGTCTTTCTTAGTCAAAAACGCGTGGTATATTTTGCTGGTTAACACACCGGTGTTTAATAAAGATAGGATAAGTCTACTCTTAGTCGAAAGCGTTATCCCAGGCGCAAGCGTCCGCTTGTGCCGGTGCTTAAAATAAGGCTTTCTTAGTCGAAAACGCATGGTATATTTTGCTGGTTAACACACCGGTGTTTAATAAAGATAGGATAAGTTTACTCTTAGTCGAAAGCGTTATCCCAGGCGCAAGCGTCCGCTTGTGCCGGTGCTTAAAATAAGTCTTTCTTAGTCAAAAACGCGTGGTATATTTTGCTGGTTAACACACCGGTGTTTAATTAAAGATAGGATAAGTCTACTCTTAGTCGAAAGCGTTATCCCAAGCGCAAGCGTCCGCTTGTGCCGGTACTTAATAGAGCTGAAAAATACGTCTATTCCAAGAAGCCGCTTGTGGCTGGATCAAAGATTGCAGACATCTAAAAGCTGTCAAGCTTACAGATTCTCTTCCCAGGCGCAAGCGTCCGCTTGTGCCGGTGCTTAATAGAGATGAAAAATAGCGTCTATTCCAAGAAGCCGCTTGTGGCTGGATCAAAGATTGCAGACATCTAAAAGCTGTCAAGCTTACAGATTCAACTTGTGGTTGGGGCATTACGTTGCTATCTTTGTATAACAACCTATGTATTATGAGCACAAAATATAAATTCGGAGATAACGATAAACTATATTTCATAACCTACGCCATAGTTTACTGGATAGATTTATTTATTAGAAAAGAATATAAAGACATTATAATCGAGAGTTGGAAATATTGCCAGGCACAAAAAGGTTTAGAAATATATGGATGGGTAATAATGCCTAGTCATATCCATATGATAATTGCCAGCAACAAAAATAAATTGACTGATATAGTTCGTGACATGAAATCTTATACATCAACACAATTAAAAACAGCAATAAAAGATAATCCCTATGAAAGTAGAAAAGAATGGATGATATGGATGATGAAAAGAGCCGGAATGAAAAATACAAATAACCATCAATGGCAATTATGGCAGCAGCACAACCATCCATTAGAAATATTGGATAATGAAATGTTTTATCAAAAGTTGTATTATATACATCAAAATCCTGTAAAGGAAGGTTTTGTTGAACATGCAGAAGACTATTACTATAGTAGTGCACGCGATTTCCATAACAGAAAAGGGCTAGTAGATTTATGTTATATACAATGATTCGATTGCAAAGCAATTGCTTGAAACCGAAGAGCTTTCAAATTGAAATAATCAGGCACAAGCGGACGCTTGCGCCAGTATTTAAAAGAGATGGAGATAAGTTTTCTCTCCCAGGCGCAAGCGTCCGCTCGCGCCGGTGTTAAAAGAGATATCTGCAACCATTAATACACATTAACTTTTCATTCGCAGCCGCAAGCGTATGGTGGTATTTATTCCCAGGCGCAAGCATCCGCTTGTGCCGCTTAATAAAGATAAGCCACTACCAGCGCAAGCGTGTAGTTATATCTACGGTTTAACACTACGTGTAAGCTCTGCAACCATCAACTCCCAGGCGCAAGCGTCCGCTTGTGCCGGTACTTAAAAGAAATATCTGCAACCATTAATATACATTAATTTTTCAGAACCTTCTATATCATATTTTTGTACATAAATAATACGCAATGCAATAGCCATAAGCAAAACCTGCATACCAACTATTGGTGTATAAAGGCTATTCCATATGACAATTTTAACAGCCGCAACAGCGGCAAAATAAAAAATACTGATGAAAAAAATAGAATTCGGACTGATGACTTTTGCAGATATGGCGCCGGAAACAGTCCCGGGAAAAGGCATCAGCGCACACCGGAGAATACAGCACCTGCTGGAAGAAATAAAACTGGCAGATGAACTCGGTATAGAAGTATTCGGCATCGGCGAGCACCACCGGGAAGATTATGCAGTATCATCGCCCACAACGGTGTTGGCAGCTGCGGCGGCCGTCACCAAAAATATTAAACTCACCAGCGCTGTAACCGTTTTAAGTTCCGACGATCCGGTACGCACTTACCAGCAGTTTGCAACGGTAGATCTTATATCCGGCGGAAGAGCAGAAATTATGGCCGGCCGCGGCTCGTTTATTGAGAGTTTCCCGCTGTTCGGCTACGACTTATCTAATTACAACGAGCTTTTTGAAGAAAAACTCGAATTGCTACTCGCCATCAACAGATCGGAAAGAGTGTCGTGGAGCGGTAGCCAGAGAAAACCGATCTCCAACCTGGGTGTTTATCCCAGAGCTTTGGACGGGCAAATTCCTGTGTGGCTGGCTGCGGGCGGAACTCCGGCTTCAGCGGTACGTGCAGCGAAACTGAAACTCCCTTTAATGCTTGCCATCATCGGTGGAATGCCGTCAAATTTTATCCCGTTTATTAATTTGTATAAAAAGACTGCTTGGGAAAACGGAACTTCAGCAGAAGAACTCCAGGTGGGCATCAACAACCACGTGCTTATCGGCGAAGATGACGAGGCAATTGCCGATGCATTCTTCCCGCATTATGCCCGGATGATGGATCGCGTAGGCAAAGACCGCGGCTGGCAGCCGATGACACGACAGCAATTCGAATTTATGCGCAGCGAACGCGGTTCGCTGATGGTAGGAAGCGTAGAAAAAGTAGTGAACAAAATTGTGATGGAACATGAAATGTTCGGCTTCACGAGATTTATGGCGCATTCCAGCATGGGAACCGTACCTCACGAACTGGTACAGAAATCCACAGAACTATATGCGAAGGAAGTAGTGCCGCAAGTAAAGAGAAGGATTGGCATAAGATAGACTACAAAGCGGTTTAGTTTATCAAAAACAGTACGGCTGGAAGCCGGAGTACTCTGCCCGAAAGAATCAGCATGCTCTTTAAGGATCCATCCTGATTTTTTTATTAATGAATGCCACTTAAATGCTTTGCGCTTTCATATCTTAAATTCTGATAAGTAGTATAACTAATAAAAAATTCAGCAACGGCTATGCGGCATTTGCAATGTCTAAGCTAACAGGAGATTTGAACTCTCCCGATACGGCTTCGGGATTACAACCGCAAAGAGCAGCTGACCATCATAAATTATTGACCAACACATAGCTTTGTTGATGTGTATGCTTTTATTATTTTCCACTTGTGCCGATAGTTATCGGAACTTTTAGATTTAGGCGCTTTCAACCAATGCTTAATCTTTATGGTTATTCATTAAAATTAATATTTTTTTGAGTTGTAAACAATAAACTGTGCACCCAGCATCAGCGGGATGAGGTGTAAACATGCAAATTCTATAAAGACCAGCATTCCTCAACTTTAATACCCGGCTACGCTGTCATCGCCGCGTGAATCGGCGGCTGTGTTCAGGCCGCGCTTTTCAAACAAGATCATTTCCACTCTTCCTATTTGCCCGCGCTGGTTTACCGTATGGCCTTTTTTCTCTAATTCGGAAACAACAAATTTCGGGAAACTTTTCTCCACATCAATCCGGTCTGGCAGCCACTGGTGATGAAACTTAGGCGCATCAATAGCTTCACGTGGCAGCATCCTGAAATCAATTACATTTACTATGCTTTGTAAAACAGATGTGGGAATAGTAGTACCTCCCGGTGTACCTACCACCATGAAAGGTTTTTTATTTTTAAGCACCAGTGTGGGAGTCATAGAGCTGAGCATTCTTTTACCGGGCGCGATTGCGTTAGCCTCCCGGCCCACAGCTCCGTAAACATTGGGCACTCCGGGCTTAATGCTGAGATCGTCCATTTCATTGTTCGTAAAGAAACCGGCGCCGCCTACCACTACCTTACTACCGTAAGACGTATTGAGCGTAGTGGTTACAGCTACCATATTTCCGGCTTTATCTGCAATACTAAGATGTGTAGTCTGGTCACTTTCATACACGTTGCCATGTTGCATCTCTTTGCTGACTGATGCTTTTCGGGAATCAAATGTTTTCATTCTGCCGGTAAGGTATTTAGCCGATAATAGTTCTTTCTCCGGCACTTTATAGAAATCGGGATCGCCCATGTATTCAGCTCTGTCAGCATAAGCTCTCCGCTCGATCTCAGCAAGCAAATGCACTGCCTTTGCGCTGTTGTGGCCATAGGACTGCAAAGGGAAAGGCTCAGCCATTTTCAACATCTGCCCAAGTAATATGCCTCCGCTGCTGGGCGCCGGAAAGCTGATGACTTCATAGCCCCTGTATGAAAAAACCACAGGCTTGCGGTGCTTCGCTTTATAGGCTTTTAGATCTTCTGCTGAAATAATGCCCCCGCCTCTTTGCATTTCTTCTGTCAGCAGCCTTGCAGTCTTTCCCTCATAAAATCCTTTGGCGCCGTGATCGCGGATACGTTTCAGTGTTTCTGCCAGCTCAGCCTGAATCAGCACATCGCCTTCCATCCACTTCCGGTCTTTGGTAAACGCTGTGGGCATGGTATTGTATTTCAGTAAATCTTGCTTGATAGCGTTAAGATTAGCTGCTTCTTCTTTGGTGATGGCAAAGCCATATTGTGCCAGTGAGATAGCAGGGTCTACCAGGTCTTTCCACGGCAACCTGCCGTAGGCTGCTGTTGCTGCAAGCCCTGCTACCGTACCCGGCACGCCGGATGCGAGGTGCCCGTTTACAGACAATCCTTCAACAGGCTTACCATCTTTATCCAGGTACATATCCCTGTATGCTTTAGCGGGCGCTGTTTCCCTGTAATCAATAGCTACCTGTTTGCCGGCAGCAGTTCTTGCCATCAGGAACCCTCCTCCGCCAATATTACCCGCCTGCGGATAAACCACCGCGAGTGCAAACTGCACGGCAATGGCTGCATCAAAAGCATTGCCGCCCCGCTTCAATACCTGCACGCCCACTTCAGACGCCAGCGGGTGCGCTGTGGCAACTGCTGCGTTTTGGTAAGTCCCTGTTTTGGTAATGCGGTAACTGAAAGGGTCTATCACTTTTTCTTTGCCCACATACTTACTTTGAGACATTGCTACAGCGGAAAAAGATATGAAAGCGAAAAAGAGAAGCAGTTGTTTCATGTGTGTATAATTAATTTTTTCTGTTTGCCACATGGAATAGCCTTTATTCATTCGCGGTTGGTATGCAACTTTGCTTATGGCTATTTTATGTGTGTATTTTTTATGCTTTTAATGTGCTTATGGCTAATGCACAAGAATCTTTATTATACCAAAAATAGTTTTTTATTACTAACAATCCTACGCTTACTGATGGTTTCATTCTTGCATACGTAACTGTTTAAGTTGGTAAGATATTTGATATAAATCTTAGCTTTGTACCTATTACTAAATTTAAAACACTAAAAATGAGAAATGCTTTATTAATTATTATTGTTCTCGTACTGGTTCTGGCAGGATGCGGCGGTTGCAATACTTACAACACGCTGATAGGCCAGGATGAAAATGTAAGGAACAAATGGAATAATGTAGAGAGCCAGTACCAACGCAGAGCCGACCTTATCCCTAACCTGGTAGCTACTGTAAAAGGTGAAGCCAACTTTGAAAAATCTACATTGGAAAATGTGATCAATGCGCGTGCTTCTGCTACGCAGATGAAAGTAAATGCCGAAAACCTCACGCCTGAAGCGGTACAGCAATACCAGAATGCACAGGGACAATTGTCACAGGCGCTGGGACGCTTATTGATGGTTGCCGAAAATTATCCTACCTTACGTGCAAACGACGCCTTCAGAAACCTGCAGACTCAACTGGAAGGAACTGAAAACCGCATAACCGTGGCAAGAAATGAATTCAATACTGCAGTGCAGGAATACAACAACGTGGCACGAAGGTTCCCGGGCAATATTTTCGCCGGCATGTTTGGCTTCAGACCAAAAGAAGGTTTCAAAGCAGATCCCGGTTCGCAAAATGCTCCGAGCGTAGATTTCAGCAACCCGGCAACAGATACCAGCAGATAATGATAAAATTCTTCAGGACAAAATCCAAAAACGCCTTCTTTACCGAAGAAGAACAGAAACAGATCATATCCGCCATCCAGCAGGCAGAGATGCATACGAGTGGCGAGGTGCGGCTTTTTGTGGAAAGCAAGTGCCAATATGTAAATGCACTTGATAAAGCGGTAGCTATCTTTGAACACTTACAAATGCACCAGACTGCCAACAGGAACGGTGTGCTCATTTACATAGCTTTGAAACATAAGCAGCTGGCTATTTTCGGCGATGAAGGCATTCATCAGCGTGTAGGAAAAGAATTCTGGGATAAAGAATTACAGAAGATTATTTCGGAATTTAAGAGTGATCAGTTTGTTGCCGGCATTGTAAATGTGATCAACGATATAGGCGCTGTACTGAAGACACATTTTCCTGCACCGGCAGAAAACAACAAAAACGAACTGCCGGATGATATTATCTTCGGGTCTTAATCTTTTTAATTCAACATTTTGTACCGTACCAATAAATTTTTACTATCGTTCCTGGTTGCCTTGCTCAGCTTTATGCAATTGCATGCGCAAAACATCCCGCCCAGGCCAAACCGCTTAGTGGTGGACAATGCTAATGTGCTCCTGCCCGAACAGGCTGATATACTGGAAAGAAAACTGGTGATGATAGACGACAGCACATCTAACCAGATCGCAGTACTGGTAATCCCTACGCTGAACGACTATCCGATAGAAGACTACGCGTACAAGGTTCTAAAGACCTGGGGCATAGGCGCCAAAGAAAAAAATAACGGTATACTCTTACTGATCGCACTCAACGACCGGAAGGTAAGGATTGAAGTAGGCGGCGGGCTGGAAGGCGCTATCCCTGACATTACTGCCAAAAGCATTATAGATAACCATATTACTCCGAATTTCCGTGCAGGAAACTACTATCGTGGTATCGACGAAGCAACCGATGCTTTGGCGAAAGCAGCCATAGGTGAATACCGGGAACCGCGTCAGGCAGAAAAAAAATCAAAAGGTATCAGCCTGTCTTCCATTATCTTTCTCGTGCTGGTGTTTATATTTATCATGCGTGCATTCCGCGGTGGCGGCGGAAAAGGCGGCAGGGGCGGCGGCATGGTTAGCCGCAGAGGTTATGGCAACTATATTCCACCCATTTGGATAGATACCGGCAGCCGCGGCAGCGGCTGGGGCGGAGGCGGCTTTGGCGGCGGAGGCGGAGGCTTCGGAGGGTTCGGCGGTGGAGGCGGCTTCGGCGGAGGCGCCAGCGGCGGATGGTAATTATAGTGTTGCTAACACAAAGCATAATCTTTTCCAAACTTTATTTTCTGCATACGATTTGGCTTTGATTTTGCATATAAATATTTCATTACCAGCCATATACTATGGCAATTCGTTAACTATTAAAACAGAAAACTATGAGCACATTTTCAGAAAAAGTAAGAGGAAACTGGAACGTTGTAAAAGGCACCCTTAAACAAAAATGGGCAGACCTGACTGACGATGATCTTTTATACGAAGAAGGAAAGGAAGATGAATTGTTAGGCAGACTGGAAAGGAAAACTGGTGAAACCAAAGAAAACATCAATTCTTTTATTGATGATATTAAGTTTGATGAATATTAGTCTTTACAACACCAGATGAAATAGCGTTCCAAAGCGGGACGCTATTTTTTTGCTGCCAATAGGCAAATAGGCAGATTGATCAAAAAAGATAAAGAAATATAATGCAAAAAACTTAGCGGCTCAGTATGTTCATGGCAATAATAGTGTACCTTGTGCCAACCTTGTAGCCCTTGTGTTTCAAATGATTTATTAAGGATGTTTGCCCGGCAAATAAAAATCCAAAAAAAACTTAGCGCCTCAGTATCTTCACGGCAATAATAGTGCACCTTGTGCCAGCCGTGTGGCCCTTGTGTTTCAAATGATTTATTTAACCACCGTGCTTGCAAAGGAAATACAATCCAAAAAAAACTTAGCGGCAATATTGCCCTGTTCATTATCCCCAAAAACTTTTCAGTAAAATGTTCAGCGACCAGATAATTACCAACAGTCCTACACCGATGAACATTGTTTTTACAGGAAGTTTTCCGGCAAGGCGTGCAGCAATGGGTGCTGCTAAAATGCCGCCGAGGATCAATCCCAGGATCACCTGCCAATGGCTTAAGCCTAAAAATGAAAAGAAGGTTAGTGCGCTGGCGAATGTTACAAAAAATTCTGCCAGGCTCACTGTGCCTATCACGTAGCGCGGCGTCTTTCCCTTTGATATCAGCGTGCTGGTAACCAGCGGCCCCCAACCTCCGCCTCCGAATGAATCCAGGAAGCCGCCTGAAAGCGCCAGCCAACCGGCGCGCTTTACTTTTTTTGAACGCCGTCTTTTTTTGAATGCATTGTATAAAATTCTTGAACCAAGCAACATGGTGTACACCGCAAGCAATGGCCTGATGTAGTCTGCGTGCTTAATGCCTAACACAGACAGCAAAACTGCACCAGCAATAGATCCCGCAACGCCGGGAATGATGAGCGTACGCAACAGTTTTTTGTTGATGTTGCCAAACTTATAATGACTGAAACCCGAAGCGCCACTGGAGAACATTTCTGCGGTATGAATACTGCCGCTGATAGCAGGAAGAGGTACGCCTACGCTGAGTAATGCAGCTGTGGAAGTAACTCCGTAACCCATGCCCAGCGCACCGTCCACCATTTGAGCAACAAAACCGATGGCTATCATCCAGTAAAAAGTCTTATCCAGTGTAGAAGCTAAAACACCGATCTCTTTCAATGGTATCAGCGAAATAATGATGTATCCAAATATCATAAAGAAGAAGGCCCCCAGGCTCAGCCAGGCTATTTTCTTCCACTTTATTTCAGATACCGATTGTTGTGACCCCGGCAAGCCGTTATGCAGCGAAAGTGATGAAGTAGCCTGATGCAGCGTGTGCACTTTCTCTGTAAAGTTGCCGTGTATTTTATTCCTTATAGCTTCGAGGTTGTCCAACGCACACTCTGTTTCATCAGGAATTGCATCTTCCAAAATGGCCTTGAGCCGTTTGGCAAATGTGGGAGATTTGCCATTGGTAGAAACCGCTATTTTTAAACTTCCTTTAGCGGCAACAGAGCTTAAATAAAAATCACACATATCCGGCTTATCTGCCACGTTCACCAGTAAACGCTGCTGCCTGCAATCTTGTGCAAGCTGGGCCGAAAGCTGCAAATCATTCACTGCTGCGAATACAATATTATAACCTTCAAGGTCGGTATATTCATATTCTTTTTGAATAATTTCTATGCTGTACCTGCGTTGCATCTGTAAAATGCGGTCATCAATTTCCTTTGCTATTACTGTCACCTTAGTCAATGGCGCATTCTTCATGATCGCTGAAAGCTTTTCCACACCTACGTTTCCGCCGCCTATCAGCAATACACGCAGGTTTTCAAGCTTCAGGAAAACAGGGAAAAGATGATTAGCAGTTCTGCAGTTTTCTTCGGTTGGGTGCATCAGCATTTTTTTTAATCCTGTAAAAGTTCATCATCCGCCACCTGCATAAGTAGGGTAGCCACAGAATCCTTGCCGCGCCTTACTACTTCACTTTTGTGAAAAACGAGCGAGGCCTGTGGCAGGCTGTGTGTGAGCCACACGTTTGCACCAATGATGCTATCGCGCCCGACAACCGTATCTCCGCCTAACACTGTAGCTCCCGAATATAGAATTACATTATCTTCAATTTTCGGATGTCTTCTTTCAGCACGCTTATTTTTTTCTGAATTAAATGCGCCGACAGTCACACCCTGGTAAACTTTCACTCCATTGCCGATGACAGCAGTTTCACCGATCACCACGCCTGTACCATGATCAATAAAAAATTCTTTGCCGATGGTAGCGCCGGGATGTATGTCTACGCCTGTTTTGCTGTGGGCATATTCTGAAAATACGCGCGGCAGTATTTTTATATGTTGCTTCCACAATGAGTTAGCAATACGGTAAACGCTGATAGCATAAAAACCGGGGTATGCATTGAGCACCTCTGCCAGGTTTAAAGCCGCAGGATCATTGGCAATAAAGGACTTGGCATCATTGAGCAGTTCCTCGTAAAGTCCGGGCAATTCACTAAAGAATTTTTCGGCGGCTTCCTGTGCCGCAGGCACGTCGTGGGTTACTTCGTAGATGAGCGTAGAAAGATGATTTTTTAAAGCGTGAAGCGTTTTTTCTATTTCGTGCTCCTTACTGTTAATGCCCTGCCTGGGAATAAAAAGAAAATTGTATAAATGATCTATGAATTGCTGGCTGAGTTCCTTATCCGGCAAATGCGCCTGTATAGTATTGTGATGCCTGTACAGGCTTTGTTTGAAATCTTTATTATGCATATGTTTGATTTAAAATTTTGCGATGTACGAAATCCCCGAACGGCTCTGCTTCGTTTCTTTCATTTTTAAATTGAAGGAATAACGCATCCAGCGTAGCCAATATTTGCTGTTCGTCAATATTGGGTTTAAACAACGTGTTCAATCTCTGACCGATCACATCGGCTCCTATCATCAGGTTGTAATGCCCCGGAGCAGTGCCCACCAGCCCGATCTCCGCCATGTAAGGACGCGCGCAACCATTAGGGCAGCCGGTCATGCGGATAGATATATGCTCGTTCAATAAGTCATGCCTGTCAAGCAATGCTTCAACTTTGGTTAAAAATGCCGGCATATAACGTTGCGCTTCCGCAAGCGCAAGGCCGCAGGTGTTGAGCGCCACACAGGCCATAGCGCCTTTTCTTACAACCGATGACTGTTCTGTATTTTGTATAATGCCGTATTTATGCAGGATGCTTCCAACAAAATCCTTATCTGCATCAGCCACATTGCTGAGTACAATATTCTGATTGCAGGTAAAACGGAAATCGGCCTTGCCGGAAGCCGCTATCTCCAGGAATGCTGTTTTGAATTGTACTTTTTCATCATCCAGCACCCTGCCGTTTTCAACGAAAGCTGTATAAAACCATTTGCCTTCATGGTTTCTGTGCCAGCCGTAATCATCTGTTCGCTGACTGAAAAAGTATGTTTCAGGATCGCTTAAAGCCACACCACTCCTTGCTTCTACTTCTTTTTTAAATACATCCACGCCCATTTTATCAATGGTATATTTCAACCTGGCAAACTTCCTGTCTTCCCGGTTGCCGAAATCTCTTTGCGTGGTAGCTATCTCATAAATCACTTTATCGGCATCTTCCTTTTTAATATAGCCCAACATACTTGCCAGCCGCGGATATGTATCAGGGTTGCCATGTGTAGCGCCCATGCCTCCGCCCGCAGCAACATTGAATCCTGCAAGTTCACCGTCTTTCACAATAGCAATCAGCCCTACATCGTTTGAAAAAATATCTACATCATTCAGTGGCGGTATGGCTATACCTATTTTGAATTTGCGTGGGAGGTAGCGCTCCTGGTACAAGGGATCATCTTCTGTTTTCTCCGCAACCTTCTCATCGCCTACAAATATTTCGTAGTAAGCCTTTGTTTTTGGCAGAAGCATATCGCTGATGTGGTGTGCGTATCGGTAAACTTCTTCGTGTACCTGCGACACCTGCGGATGCGCAGTAGCTGTTACATTCCTGTTGACATCACCGCAAGCCGCAATAGAATCTACTTTCATCAGGTTGAAAGCTTTGTGCGTTGGTTGTGCATGGCGTTTCAGAATGCCGTGCAACTGCAATGTCTGGCGTGTAGTGATCTTGATGATACCTGTAGAATATTTACCCGCGATGTGGTGCAGATCCTGCCACTGTGCAGCAGTCAGAAAGCCGCCGGGCAAGCGTAGCCGCACCATAAAGGAGTATAAGCGCTCCAGCTTTTTTTCAGCCCTTGTCTCTCTTTTATCGCGGTCGTCCTGCTGATACATACCGTGAAATTTTACAAGCTGCGTATCGTCTTCTTTTATGGCTCCGGTTACTTCATTGTTGAGGCCTTCAAGCAGCGAGCCCCTCAAACCTTTACTTTGTTTCTTTATTTTCTCTACGGTGCTTTCCATGATGTGATGTTGGTGAATGGTGAATGGTGAATGGTGAATGGTGAATGGTGAATGGTAAATGGTAAATGGTGAATGGTGAATAGTGAATAGTGAAATGTAATTTTTAAGATGCCCTAATCTGCAATCTGCAATTATCAGTACACATCCTTATGATACCTGCCTTCTTCAACCAGCTTTTCGAAATATTGTTTTGATTCACTTTCATTAATACTTTTTTCTCTTGAAATTATTGACAGCAGAGCGTTTTCAACGTCCATGCTCATTGGCTCGCGTGCGCCGCACACATAAACATGAGCGCCATTTTCTATCCAGCTAAACAGCTCCTTGGCATGCTGCAGCATCTTGTGTTGCACATAAACCTTATGCTCCTGGTCTCTTGAGAACGCGCCGTTGAATTTTGTGAGCACGCCTGTATCTAAAAATGATTGTATTTCTGTCTGGTACAGGAAGTCTGTGGTAAAATGTTGCTCCCCGAAGAAGAGCCAGTTGCGACCGCCGGCTCCTTGTGCATCACGCTCAAAAAGAAACGAACGAAATGGCGCTATTCCTGTTCCCGGGCCGATCATGATCACATCTGCATCTGCGGCAGGCAGGCGGAAGTTTTTATTGCTGTGTACATAAAAATCTACTTGTGTGCCAACCGGAAGGCCGGTGAGATAGTCCGAGCAATGGCCGCACACTTCTTTGTCATTCACACTGAATCTATCCAGCGCTACCGTGATATGTACTTCATCTGCAGCTGCTTCAAGCGATGAAGAAATAGAATATAGCCTTGGGGTAATGGGTTCTAAAATTTCTACAACCCGGAAGAATTCTTCCCGTCCGCTCACCGGGTATATTTTCAGCAGATCCTTAAGATCCATACGGGTTGCGGGGATATTATTACCCGTGATCTCAGCGTATTTTTTCACCACGCGTTCCGGCAGGTAAGCAACCTGCACCTTCTTGGCCAGCAACGTATCAATGTCGGTATGCTGGTCGCGCCAGGTAACCTGTTCGTTCTTATCAACAGCAACTGTCTTCAATATTTCCTCTACAAGCTCCCTGCTGTTTACAGGCACTATACCAATGGCATCGCCCGGCTCATAAGCTAAATCTTCAGCGCTGATCTCAATATGGTGGGTCGCTTTTAAAGAGCCTTCATCATTGAGGTTAATATTTGTAGTGATGATACCGTTGTAAATCTTTCTTGCATTCGCCTGCTTTTTGGCGACCGGTACGCCAGAAGCCTGATGAGTACTGCCTTTCAGCGCACTTATGACATTTGCAAACCATTGCGTTGCATCCGCTTCATAGTTGGTATCGCATTTTTGTAACGGGAAAATTCTTTGTGCACCGCGCAATTCAAGTTCTCTGTCTACATCAATACCTGCCTGGCAAAACAAGGGATACGAACTATCACCCAATGCCAATACACCAAATTTCAGATCAGGTAATTGTAAAGCAGTATTGTGAAGTGCATGAAAGAATTTAGCTGCTGAAAGCGGTGGCTCGCCATCACCTTGTGTGCTGATGACAACCACTACATTCTCTTCTTTCTCTATATCCTTGATCTTGTATGTTTCCGCAGGAGCTAATTTTACTTTAATTCCGGATTTTTTCCCTTCAGCAGCAAACTTAGTAGCCAGCGCTTTAGCATTACCCGTTTCTGTAGCGTATATCACGGAAAGCCGCGCAGTTGCTGTATTTTGTTTGCCTGGCGCTATGTCTTTGGCAGAAAGAATTCCCGACAAAAAGCCATTCATCCACACCAGTTCATCGGAAGATGCATCTGAGATCAGTTCTTTAAATAAGTTAAGCTTTGGTTCTATTAGCATCGTATTTTTTTATTAAGCAGTTTGTTTGATGGTGGTATCGTTGGTGATCGCAGTCCTTGTAGCATCTGGAAAATAGTTTCCGGAGAGGGTAGCATTTTTCTTCCACGCAAATTGCTGATGAAGGCTCACAACACTGCCTATCACAACGAGCGAGGGAGAAACAAATTTATTGTTTGTAATTTTATCTATGTCATTGAATTGATAAATATGCACTTTCTGGTAAGGTGTGGTGGCCTGCTCTATGATGGCAATCTTTTTATTTTCATCAACCTGGCTTTCTATAAAATGTGCGGCCAGTTCTTTCCAGTTCGCCCCTGCCATGTAAAACACAAGCGTATCTTTTGTATGCGCTAATTCTTTCCAATCTACATTATCTTCCTGCTTGTTTTTACCGGATGACCATGTCATGAAACGCACGCCACGGCTATGTCCACGGGCAGTAAGCGGCATGCCTGCAAATGCAGATGCACCCGATGCTGCAGTGATGCCTGGTATAATTTCATAAGCAATATTATTTTGCGCCAGTGTTTGTAATTCATCCAATACATTCGAGAAAAAAGCTACATCGCCGCCCTTTAACCGCACTACCGTGTTGCCTTGCTTAGCATACATAACTATTAAACGGTTTATTTCCTCCTGCGTTACAGACAGGCCATTTTTGCAACCATCTTTACCCACTAAAATTACTTTAGCAAAAACAGAAGCATGTGCGGCAATGATGTCTTTACTCACCAGCCTGTCGGTAAGTATCACATCTGCCATAGCCAGGTAGCGCGCTGCTTTCAATGTGATCAACTCCGGGTCGCCCGGGCCCGCGCCGGCAATAATAACTTTTCCTTTATGCATTATTCTCTATAATTTTGGTGGACTAATAAGTCAAAAAAATTGTTTGTCTTACACAAACAATTTATAGTTTACTGAAACAATACCGCGCCTACCGTAACGAAGCTTGTTTCATCTATTAAAATTGCGCCGCCTGTTTCTCGGATATTTCTATAACTGTCATAAGCCAATGGTGATGCGGTTTTCAGAGCAACCTTTACCACTTCATTTAGCTGTGCTGAAGAAATATTGTCCTCTTTTTCCAATGTGTTTACGTTCAGCCTGTATTTTATGTCTCTGATGATCACAATTTCTCTTCTGCTGTTGTGCTGCAAAATATACCTGTTGCGCACCTGCATAGGTTTTTCATCCATCCAGCAAACCAGCGCTTCTATTTCCTGTGCCACCTTCAACAAATCGTCTTCTTTCACGATCATATCACCACGGCTTATGTCAACATCTTCATCTAAGTGCAGTACAGCGCTCTGTGGCGCAAAAGCTACATCTGCTATTTTGTTGTTTACTTCCACGGCTGCAATTGTTGCGGGTACGCCTGAAGGGAAAACTTTTATCTTATCGCCTTTTTTGAAAAAGCCGCTTTCAATCTTTCCTGCATAGCCACGGTAGTCATGCAGTTCGTCTACTTGGGGGCGCAGTACCAATTGTACCGGGAAGCGTGCATTGGTAAGGTTTACAGAGCTCTGCACCTCTATAGTCTCGAGCAAATGCATGAGTGTAGGCCCTTGATACCAATTCATTTTTTTAGAAGCTTCTACAATGTTGTCACCATCCAATGCACTGATGGGGATGAAGTTGATGTCTTTTAAATTCAGGGCTTCAGCCACTTTGTTGTAGTCGCTGACAATTGTCTGAAACTTTTCTTCTGCGTAATCTACCAGGTCCATTTTGTTGATGGCAACTACTATGTGTGGTATATTTAACAGAGAAGCAATGATGGAGTGGCGGCGGGTTTGCTCTATTACGCCGTTGCGCGCATCTACCAGGATGATGATCAGGTCTGCATTTGAAGCGCCGGTAACCATGTTCCTGGTATACTGGATATGGCCGGGTGCGTCTGCAATGATAAATTTTCTCCTGGGTGTAGAAAAATATTTATAGGCTACGTCAATGGTAATGCCCTGTTCGCGTTCAGCGCGCAAACCATCAGTGAGCAAAGCAAGGTCTACAGATCCGTCTTCGCGCAATTTGCTGCTTCTCTCCAAAGCTTCAAGCTGGTCTATGAGAATATTTTTACTGTCGTACAGCAACCTGCCGATCAGCGTACTCTTACCGTCGTCCACACTGCCTGCCGTCAAAAACCTTAAAATGTCCATCTTATTTTATTGTTGAATAGTGAGACACTACTCATTTATTTATAATCCATTAATTTTCCTCTTTCCACTTCATTTCCATTCTCAACTATCCCTTATCCATTAATTAAAAATACCCGCTTTTCTTCCTGTCTTCCATAGCCGCTTCGGAGAATTTATCGTCTATTCTTGTTTCACCTCGTTCGCTGGTTCTTGTAGCCGCAATCTCATTAATGATGTCATCAATATCATAAGCTTCTGATTCTACGGCTGCCGTACAGGTCATATCTCCAACGGTGCGGTAGCGTACGTTTCGCCATTCTCTTTTGTCATTTTCATCAACCCTGATGTAGGGCGATACTGCTATCAGTTGCCCCTGGTGCTCTATTACTTCACGCTGGTGAGAAAAATATACAGCAGGCAGCTTTATATTCTCTTTGCGTATATAATTCCAGATATCCAGTTCCGTCCAGTTGCTGATAGGAAATACACGCACGTTCTCTCCTTTGTGAATTTTACCGTTGTACGTGTGCCATAGCTCCGGCCTTTGAAGTTTGGGATTCCAACCGCCGAAATCATCTCTTACAGAAAACACCCTTTCTTTTGCCCGCGCTTTTTCTTCATCGCGCCTTCCACCGCCAATACACGCATCAAACTCATACTGCGCAATGGCATCCAGCAAAGTGTAGGTCTGTAGCTGGTTGCGGCTGGCAAACTTGCCTTTAGGCTCGGTCAATCCTTTTTCCCGAATGGTATCTTCAACCTTACAAACAATAAGCCTTTCGCCGATATTTTTTACCAGCTCATCCCTGAAGTCTAATGCTTCCTGGAAGTTGTGACCGGTATCAATATGTACCAGCGGGAAAGGAAACTTGCAGGGACGAAATGCTTTCAATGCCAGGTGTACCAATACAATAGAATCTTTTCCGCCGCTAAAAAGCAGTGCGGGTTTCTCAAATTGCCCGCCTACTTCCCTGAATATATGAATCGCTTCTGCCTCTAATTCTTCTAAATAATCTAAATGATATTGCATCCGTTTATATTTTGTTCGCTGCCTGACGGCTGATTTTTTTCTTCTAACAGCAACCGGCAATTATTTCTGTGTAGCTGATCTGTTATTTATGCACGTGCAGGCCGCACTCTTTTTTACTGTTGTCTTCCCACCACCACCTGCCGGCCCTGAAATCTTCGCCGGGCTTTATGGCACGTGTACAGGGCGCACAGCCTATACTGATGAAACCCTGATCGTGTAGTGGATTGTAGGGAACGTTGTTTTGTTTAATGTATGCCCTTACCTGCTCCGTTGTCCAATCCATCAATGGGTGAAATTTATATAAGCCGTGTGTTTCATCCCACTCGAGTTGAGGAAGGCTTTCCCTTGACGATGACTGTTCGGCACGCAGTCCTGTAACCCAGACTTTATTACCGCTCAACGCTCTGTTCAATGGTTCTACCTTGCGGATAAAGCAGCACTGTTTTCTCATGGCAGGTGATTCGTAAAATGCATTGATGCCATTGGCTTCCACGAATGCCTCAATATGTGCAGCATCAGGGTAATAAGGTTTTATGTGCGTGCCATATCGTTCGTTGGTCTGGCTCCAGGTGTAGTAAGTTTCATAAAACATCCTGCCTGTATCCAATGTAAATATACTGATTGGCAAACGGCCGGATAAGATCATGTGGGTAATCACCTGGTCTTCCATTCCGAAGCTGCTGGAGAAAGTAACAGCACCCGGGAACTCATTGGCCAGAAAGCTCAAAGCCTCTACTTCATTGAGTTCTGCGATGCTGTTTAATAATATCTCACTGCGTTCAGCCATAATAGTCTACTAAATTAGGGGACAAATATACAGGCTTTGTTTTGATATACAAATATTCATTTCGTTATTTTATAAAATAATGAATGGGTGTTTTATTAAAACAAGTTTTAAACGTATAAATATTTATCAATTATTGTTTGAAACATAAGCCTGTGCAGCCTTCAGCATAGGCGCACTATTACACTTACGCGAAGTTTTATTTATGCGATCTGTGCATTCCTGATGCACTTTATGGTTAATGGCTCTGAAACATATGGGCCGCGAGGATCGCACAAGGCACGCAAATTTCCCGCTAAAAGTACTAAGGTTATTCCTGTTTATAAACGGGTGTGGTTACATCATGATAAAAAAGAAATGTCCAGCGATTGTTATTTCCAGTCTCCCACCACTCCTGCCTCAGCTGCATACATTTTTTGCCATCATAGTCGTACTTAGCAACAAAGCGGCTTTTCATCTGCACAAGCTGGGGCGCGTCATCGGCTCCGAAAAATGCCAGATCGCCATCTTCTTCTACCCAGAACACCTGGTGATACTTTGAGTGTGCTGCCGTAAGATCGTAATAAATATAATCGTCAATATTTCCATCGCCATTGATCAGCTCTACCTGCGGGTGGCCTTGCAAAAATGCCAGCCTTTCTGGTTTGTAGGAAGCTGAGCCGCCTGACAATGCATATTCCAGTTCTTTTTCCTGGATGTAGTATGTTGCATTCGGAAAAGCCATCTGCTGATTACCCTGCGCATCAGTAATACTCATTCCTCCAATATGATCCGTATGCAGGTGCGACATACAAACTTTGGTAACGTCTCCCGCACTTAGCTGGTGTTTTTGCAGGTTGTTCAATAGCTGCAAAGTACCAGCTTCTTTAAGCCCCAGGCCCGTGTCAAGTAAAATTACATCATTGGAAGTGATCACTAAAAACGGGGTAACCGCAACAAGCAGGCTGCCTGCATTCCTGTCTCCCAGCTCATCTTCTTTACTGTTGAAAGGCACCATCTGCTTAGATTTATCTACGGTAAACGTGCCTTCCTCTAAAGGAATTATTCTCATAAAACTATTGTTTTTGAGGTGCAAATGTAAGAAGAGTAATCATTTTACTTCAGCGGGAGAATGAAGGGTCTTGAAAAATTACGCTTTCCTTATAAACTCAGACTTTAATGCCATCGCGCCAAAACCATCTATCTTGCAGTCAATATTATGATCGCCATCTGTAAGGCGTATGTTTTTAACTTTGGTACCTGCTTTTATCGGTTTGGGAGCGCCTTTGACCGGTAAGTTTTTGATAATGATTACCGTATCGCCGTTTTGCAATTCATTACCATTGGCATCTACGATTTTGCCGGACCTGTTCTGGGGAGATTCCTGCTCTTCAGGATCCCATTCAAAAAAACATTGCGAGCAAACCATCAAATTATCATTGGGATAAGTAAATGCAGATCCACACTGCGGGCACTTCACTGTTTCAGGCATACAAATTTATTTTGGCGAAGATAGCCAATATTTCAGGGATTGTGCTTGTTATAAGAAACAGTATGTAGCGAAGGAAGCGACTAAGCGGGTTTTCCCAATATCAATCGTTACGCCGGTATTCTGCTTTTAAAAATGCCATGCTGCCGGCAACAAGGTTGTTTAAAAAAGAAGATAATTGTCAATTTATCCTCACAAAATTAACCGGATGACAAAAGAAATGCTGTGATGACAGGCGGCTTTTAGGCACTTAACAAAGTAATGGCCCCCGGTTTTTAGCAGTTGGGAACCAAACTTTATAAGTACGACAACAAACGGCAGAAGTTAGGAACAATCTAATTTAAAGGTCGGCACGATTATATTTTTGCATCAGACTCATTTGTCCACTTTCAGCAACATTGACATAATAATACTTTTTATCATCACGCAACAGCACTTTATAATTGTGGCCGTAGCTATTAAAAACCTCGGTTATATAAAATATCTCATGATATGCATATGTTTTCCTAATCCTGTTTAATATCATAGGAGGTAATTTATCCTCCTTGTAATAACTTATAGTCTGAATAAGATTGCCGGCATTATCAAAGGTTGCTGTTATACGCCGGTCGTTCTGGATAAACGCTGCGTCTGTGAATGTTTTATAAGAGCGCCAGCGAATTTCTGAAGCATCTTTAAATATTGCGCTAAAGGTTTCAATAGCTTTGTTATTTACATTTTGAGCAGGCATGGCGGCCATTAAGAAAAATGCCGACAATATTGAAAAAGCAATGAACAATTTTCTCATCTGTGTATTTTTTTAGGTGGGGAAATATTTTTATAAAGGTAAACCCCTCACAATAACCTTATATCCCCCGGAAGGAGTGATTTTTTGGGGAAATGAAAGTGCCGGGATAAATAGTAACCGGTTAAATGCTGAATGAGCAGGTCGCTACAAGCGTAGCCTTAAATATATTTATTATTCCGCGCAATCCGGATAGCATCTTCCCGGCAATTAACATCTAATTTGCTATAGATATTTTTAATGTGTGACTTAACCGTTTCTAGATCAATAAATAATTGTGCTGCAATTCTTGTTCTGCTTTTTCCTTCGGATATTTGCTCTAAAATCTCGATTTCTCTTTTACTAAGCGGTGAATTCAAATTTCTTTCAAAAGATTTTATCACCTGTTTGGCAATATTGGCGCTCATTACACCTCCGCCATTTATTATTTCCCTAATACTTTCTTTTATTTTTCCGAATGGAGTATCTTTTGTGATATAACCTGAAGCGCCGTTTTTCAACGCACAGAAAATAATTTCCTCATTTTCATATACAGTAATTATCAAAATAAAAACTTCGGGCAATATCTTTTTTATCAGGGGTATAGCATCTACACCCCGCATGCCCGGCAATTGAACATCAAGAAGAATTATATCCGGACAATCATCTTTCAATAATCGGTATGCTTCTTCGAAGGATGCATAAGAGCCTGATACGAAATAGCCGGGATCTTCTTCTAATAATGTTTTATAACCCTGCCGGATCACTTCATCATCTTCAATGATGCATACATTTATTAGCGTGTCAAGATTGGAACTCATTTTATTAAAATTTATATTGGTTTATAAATGAATTTTCAACAGGCAGGCTGTTCCGCTATTTTGAATTGAGCGTAATGAAAAACTCCCATTTATTCGCTGAACGCGTCTTTCTATGTTGGAGAGCCCATTACCTTTCGTCACGTTTGCCTCATCAAAACCTTTCCCGTTATCTGAATAATGAAAAATAATTACCCGGTCGATAATGGGCCTTATTTCAATTGTTATAGCATCACATGCCGAGTGCCGCAAACTATTATTGAACAACTCTTTAAAGATCATAATAATATTTCTGTTATACCCCGGAGGCAGCTGGACGCCTTCATCAACATGTTCAATTCCGAAAATCCGGAACTCAATGCTCGTGTCGTTAAATAGTTCATTGCCGATCTTTCGCAGCGTTTGTACTACTTCTAACAGGTTGGCATTTTCCTTAGACAAAGACCACACAATTTCTTTCGTGCCGGTATATAATGCAAGTGCATTCGCTTTAATTTGGCTTACAAGATGATTGTTTGCAAGATCTTCCGGGTTTAGTTTACTTTGTAATACATCCGTTAGAATGGTAATGCGGGTAAGCTTATTTCCCAACTCATCGTGAAAATCTTCGGCGGTTTGTTGTCTCAGCCTTTCCTGCTCTCTTGCCCTTAAAGCCTCTGATTCTTTACGATCCCTGATCCTTATCTTCACAAACACATAGTTTATTGTTATTCCTGACATGATAAGCATGGATATAGCCAGGATCTTAAACCATATAGATTTATAAAAAGGAGTGGTAATTGTAAAAGGGTATTCTGCTGTATTTTCAGATGCTATACCGTTAGGAATATATGCTTTAACCTGAAGAACATACTTACCCGGTTCCAGGTTTTTGTAGCTTAAAAAGGATTGAGCGGCAGGTTTGGTAAACGCTGTTTCATAACCTGCTAAACGGTAAGAATATTTTACAAGATGGGGATCTTTTAAATAAACGCCTTTTACTTTGAAGGAAATGCTGTTATTAGCATACTTTATTTGGGGCGCTGATGGCAAGTGATTCCACAGCGTAAATTCTTTTTTGGATAATGAGTCGTGCCTGACGTTTGACATTTCCACACTTTGGATCACGACATAAGGCCTGTACATTTTATTGTTGCCGGCCTGCCTGCTATATACGAATACACCTTTGGTAGTTCCGACCCATATATGCCCATTTGCATCTTCATATATTGCGTTGAGGTTTGTTTCTGAGCTTTCATATCCATCGGATCGGGCAAACCGTTTTACTTCAAAATCGCCATTGGGTTTCAGCAAGATCTGATGTAAGCCGGAAGTGGTGCCAATCCAGATTTTACCCTGGCCATCACATAAAACAGCAAATATATTATTATCCGACAGGCCGTTTTCAATATTACATACATGCAGAGATTGATTGCTGGTATTCCAGAAAAAGACACCATCATTACTGCCGATAATGACATAGTCTTTATACTTTGTAAGTGTATTTACTTCAAGCTCAGACAGCATAGGGATACCGGTAGTTTTAATTTTCTTATCTGCACCCATAATATACACACCTTTGGAAGTGCCGAAAATCACGTTTTTTCCCCAGACTAATGAACCGGTGACCATTAAACGCAAATCTGCAACCTGTTCAACTTTATGGCCATCTACAATAAAAGCCCCTATGGTGGTATTAGCAATTACGCCTGTTTTATAAGGTGTAAAAGAAAATATACCCGGCCTGTATTTTTTTAACAATGAAATTTCCTGGAAAGCAGCACCCTTTTTTATTAAACATCTGCTATCCATTGTACTTATGTAAAGATTTTTATTAGAATCAGTGCCCATACAGTTGATACCAAATCTGCTAAGCGATGAATAGTCTATTTTGGAAAAATTATTTTCGGAACCATTAAATTTTTGTAACCCGCCCTCCCTGGTACCGATTAAAAGGTTTCCGCTTTTATCTTCTGTGATGCCCATAACAATATTTCCAAACAATCCATGAGATTGATTAAACTGTAAAAATTCTCCATAGCTATATCTAAAAAGCCCTTGCCCGTCGGAACCAAGCCATATGTTATCATCTGCATCCTTAAATATGTCTATAATAAAATTTTCGCCTATACCGTTCGAAGAAGTAATTTCTTTTTTCAGCGTAAAATTTATTCCGTCAAAGATTTTAATGCCCTGTCCTGTTCCCATCCAAATATCTCCATTGGAGGCTACTTCCACGGAAAAAATATATTCTGATTGAATATTTGATACATAAGCTACCCTGTCCTGATAGATCTTGTACACGTTTTTTTTGTTAGAAATGGCGTAGAAGCCACCATTGCTTTCACACATATAGCGGATGGTTTCATTTGAAGAATGCAAATCAAATGCATTTTGTTGTTGCCATTCATCTTTTTTATACGTGTAAAACCCCTTGCCATATACATAAACCCAAAGTTGTCCGCCGCGGTCTTTATACAAACATGTCACGGGCGACCGGCTATCCTCTGAAACCGATATTTTTTCCAATACTTTATTCTTTACCCTAAAAAAGCTACCCTTGCGATCTAAAGCATAAATCGTAGCCCGGTCATCTTCTACTAAAGAAAAAAAATCATAATCGCTGAAATGGCCTTTAACAGGATAATTAATAAATTTTCTGCCGTCATAATATGACAATCCCTTGCGCGTACCTGCCCAGATACCGCCTTGTTGTGAATTGTATAAAGCTGTTATTACATTAGAGTTCAGCCCGTCTTTTTTGGTAAATAATTTAAATGAAGAGCCATCGAACCTGTTTAAGCCCCCGTAAGTTCCAATCCATAAATGTTTTTGGGGATCCTGTGTAATAGCAAAGACCTGCGATTGGCTGAGACCGCGCTCTACGCTAAAATTTTCAAAAGGTAAATTCTGGGAAAATGTTTTTATATGGCTACTGGCTAAACATAAAGTAGTAAAACTGTATTTGAAGATATCCCGGAACTTCATAATGGATAAGGTTGGTATGAATGCTTAACGGATAATTTTAAAAAAATAACAGTAGTTGAAATTGCGGGCGCCGTGATTTTCAAAGTTAAAATTACATCAGAAAAATATTCAAAACTATTCTTATAAAATTTACCTGGAGTACATTCAAAAATATGGATAATGAACAATTTTTCTTTCACCCTTTTAGGGGGATATTTGAAATTAAGAATCATAGCCCTATAAAGCTGAATATTTTTCTGCCGGCGGCAGCCATGTGTCATCAACAGAATTGAAGATTGCATAAAATAAGCGCTTTTCTAAAACATTGCCGCAACGCTTATACAATGCATGCAGGCTATAGCTCTGGGCAAAACTTTGTAGCCGTTGGGCAGCAAGGTATATAAGCTCTGTGAAGGATAAAATTACTTAGATATGCATAACAAAAACTTATTTTATTAAAAATCCCAGGCCCAGCTTTTCAATAATATTACCCGCCCAATTTACTGCTTTAGGTATGCGCTTTCCCGGATGTACACGCCGTGTGTACGACAGCCGGCAATCATCGTTGTAGTTACGGTAGCGGTTGTCATGAGACATGCCGGAGAGATAAAGCCTTTTGGTAAAGTAGCTGAAGGCTACTTCCCAGGCCGGTGTATTGTAGCCTATGCCTCCTCTGAAATATATATTGGGCGCAAAATTCCAGCGCCTGTTTACGGCATTATCCAGGCTAAACTCTTGTGTATGGCTTACATCTGCATTTAAAGTGCCCAGTGCCGAAACGAAAAAATGCCTGCCTATCACAAAGGTGTGCCCGTAGCCCACGTTGGGTCCGAAAAGTGTATACTTCACCATGTTTACATTGCTGTGCGCAAAATCTTTCTTATAGGCAGCCGGGATAAATGCACTGTCGCTTTGTGCAGATCCCATCAGGTATTCAACGCCTGCCAGGAAAGAACCTGCTGATTTCTTTTGCCAGCCATCAAACTTAAACGGCGGGCGAATGCTGAATTTTTTACCATTAAAAACCCAGCTTGCAGAAACACCAAGCAGTTTATTGTCAATATCCGGCCGTACATAGTATGGTTGCGCATTATAAGCAGGCAGGTTGTGAGCGCGCAGGTACATGCCGCTATACTTTTGAAAGTATACATCCAACACAAAGTTGCGCGCCATAAAATTGGTCTGCAGGTTGAGCGCCTTGGTTTTACCTTTTGATTTAAAATTTTTATCTATGGCGCTGATACCATAAGATGCGGAAACCGAAAACCAGTCATAGCCCACGCGCAGGCCAACGCCTGCAGGAGAGTTGCTGATATAGCTGATGTCTTCTTTCGCACCGGGAGTAGACAACGCAAGGCCATTGTAGCTTTTTACAAGGAATGGCGATATGATCAGTTTGTAAGGATAGCGCTCATAGTAGTTTGGATCAAACTTCAGCGAGTCGGTTTGAGCAGCTACTTTTATACTCAACAATAAAATGCAATAAACGGTAAAGGCTGCACGCATGTTGTATGCTTTACAAGAAGTTAAGAACATTTATCAATTCGTAAAGTTTTCTGATTTATCATTTTACAAGGAGCACGTTAGAAACTTTTCTTTCGCCGAAATGATCCCATTGTTTATTATCACAGGGATAGTTTACAACACCATTGTCCGGGAAGCCCCGTATCCACAGGGTTGTAGATCCGCCGCCGTCAAGGTTTACGGCAGATACACAACCAAGCCAGCGCATGATTTTCTGCAGTTCCCACATATCTGCGCCCTGGGCGTTGGCATTCCTTCCATCTACAGTCAGCAAAATGGCGGTACCGTCTTTCCTTACTCCTGCTGCGGTACGCGGATGCCTGGCCGTATTGAATTTTTCATCACTGAGCTTTAATGATTCTCCATGCATCAACAACAAAGGGCCTGTTGCCAGTACGTCCGGAAAGCCGATCTCTTTTCCCCAATTATTTGCTGCATCAAATGCTACAATATGCAGCCTGCCTTTTTTATCAATCGCTACAGCGGCTGTTTGCCTTTGGCCAAGCCTGCCTGCACTCAATTCGCTGGTATCTATCACCACGTCATTGATCTTTAAATAATTGACCGATCCGCCGTTTTTTACATTAAAAAAAGACCCGTTCAGAGCTACGGCAGCGTTGTACTTTTTACCAAAATCGCTCGTTCTGATCAGATCTTGCTTTTCATAACCGATTGACAGTTTGGGTGCAAAGCATTTACCTTTTACTTCTACATAACTAATGTTCTGATTGGAGGCAAACAGATCTTTTGCGTTGAAATGATGTTTGAAAAATTGTACTTTGTATTTGATTTTCTGCTTCTGCCACCCGGCGCTTACAAATGACACAGAATCTGCATCCTGTGCAAAAACAAAAACAGACAGCAAACAAAAAACAACCGAAAGCAGCGACTTTTGCATAATAATATTTTTATCAAAGTAAACAAATAACATGCAATATATTAAAGGAATATTCAAAATTTAAAGATGGAGCACAAAAACAATTTCAACATCTTCATCACCGTTAACGATTACTTATTCATTAATGAAGTAATTTTGCAATATGCAATTCAAGCTATATTCAGATTACGAGCCATCCGGCGACCAGCCTTCCGCCATACAGCAGCTTACCGAAGGCATACGAAACGGCGAACAGTTCCAGACACTGCTTGGCGTTACCGGCTCGGGTAAAACATTTACCATGGCCAACGTGATACAGAATGTACAAAGACCCACGCTGGTACTCACGCACAACAAAACACTGGTAGCGCAATTGTACGGAGAATTTAAACAGTTCTTCCCTGAGAATGCCGTAGGATATTTTGTAAGCTACTACGACTACTACCAGCCGGAAGCCTTCATGCCTGTAACAAATACTTACATTGAAAAAGACCTGAGCATTAACGAAGAATTAGACAAACTCCGCCTGCAGGCAACGGCACAACTGCTTTCTGGAAGAAGAGACATCGTCGTAGTGGCAAGTGTAAGCTGCATTTACGGTATGGGAAACCCTACCGAATTTCAGAAGGGCATCATTCGTATTGCAAAAAATCAAAAAATAGCCAGGCAGGGATTTCTACACAACCTGGTAAACTCACTATACAGCAGAACGCAGGTAGAATTTTCACGAGGCACATTCAGGGTAAAAGGCGATACGGTCGACATCAATTTACCGTACGTGGATTACGGCTACCGCATTACTTTCTTTGACGATGAAATTGAATCTATAGAAAGCATTGACGTAATCACCGGCAAGCGCATTGAAAAGCTTGACCATGCTGCGATTTTCCCTGCAAACTTATACCTGGCGCCGAAAGACCAGTTCCAGCAGATCATGTACGAAATACAGGATGAGATGCAGGCACAGATAAAATATTTCACCGGCATCAACAAACTCATGGAGGCGCAACGCATAAAGGAGCGTACCGAATACGACATGGAAATGATGCGCGAGCTGGGCTATTGCACCGGCATTGAAAACTATTCACGCTTTTTTGACCAGCGCCAGCCGGGCTCCAGGCCATTCTGCCTGCTGGATTATTTCCCGAAAGATTTCCTCTGTATGATTGATGAAAGCCATCAGACCATACCACAGGTAGGAGGCATGTATGGCGGCGACCGCAGCCGCAAGCTCACGCTGGTAGAATATGGTTTCCGGCTGCCCAGCGCTATGGATAACCGCCCGCTTAACTTCCAGGAGTTTGAAAGCATGATCGGCCAGACCGTGTTTGTATCAGCCACACCCGGCGAGTATGAACTGGCAAAAACCGAAGGCGTTGTGGTAGAGCAGGTAGTACGCCCCACAGGGCTCTTAGATCCGCCGATTGAGATCAGGCCCAGCTACAACCAGATAGATGACCTGCTGGAAGAAATAGACCAACAGGTAAAAAAAGGCGGACGCGTACTGGTGACCACGCTTACCAAACGCATGGCCGAAGAAATGGATAAATACCTGCAACGGATCAACATCAACTCAAAATACATCCACAGCGAAGTGCATACGCTTGAGCGCGTGGAAATATTGCGCCAGTTGCGCTTGGGCGAAATTGACGTGCTGGTAGGTGTAAACCTTTTGCGTGAAGGGCTTGATTTGCCCGAGGTTTCGCTGGTAGCCATTCTCGATGCGGATAAAGAAGGTTTTTTGCGTAATGAAAAGTCTTTAACGCAAACTGCAGGCCGCGCTGCGCGTAACGCAGAAGGTAAAGTGATCTTTTACGCAGACACCATGACTGAAAGCATGCAACGCACTATTGATGAAACCAACAGGCGCCGTGAAAAACAAATTGCATACAACACCCTCCACGGCATTACACCGAAGACAGTGGCAAAAAGTAAAGAGCAGGTGTTTGCTCAAACTTCCGTGCTGGATATTAAAGGTTTTGACGAAAGGAAAACCAATGCTATCTCTTACGACCAGGATATCATTTCCACATCTCGTGCTGCGGAAGACGGCGCTGCATACACTGCCAACAAAACGCCCGCACAACTTGAAAAGGAGATTGCACGCGTAAAAAAACAAATGAGCAAAGCCGCCAAAGACATGGACTTCATGGAAGCAGCCAAACTCAGAGATGAAATGTTTGTGCTGGAAGGATTGCTGAAAGAAATGAAGTGATGTTGAGGGTTTTTGTGTTATGAAGTTATCAAGTTATCAAGTTATGAAGTTACCAGTGATGGGATTATGAGTTATGAATTTTTATGACAGATGTTTAATCTTTCCTATAACTCACGTATCTTAATGTTCCTGAACCAGACAGGATAGCCATGATCCTGCAAACCGATATAACCTTCTTTGGAAATTCCTTTTTTAAAGCCCGGGAAATTTTTAAACTTGCTTTTTTTCACCATTATATCCCATTCCGGCGTCCATAATTGGTAAGATACTACAGGTACGCCATTCTGGGTATGGGTTACATTACCGTTTTCCACTTTTATCACCAGATTATTCCATTCGCCTGCCGGCTTTACAGTTGCGGGATCAGCAGCAAGCATATCATATAAAGAACCTGCTAAATGGCTGGCAATAACGTTGTCGCTCGCATCACGGTTATCAAGCACCTGTGCTTCCAGGGCGGCATAATAAATGGGCTGTCCGGGCTCCTCACGCACATTATAAAATATACCGGAGTTGCCGGCTTTAGATGTTTTCCAGTCAATGGAAAGTTCGTAATTCCGGAACTGTTTGTCTGCAAAAATAATATCGCCGCCATTGCCCCAACCCGGCTTTTTACCTTCTGCTGTAAATACTTTCATAGCATGGTCTTCAATTGTCCAGTTGGCGGGCATTTTGCTACCGTTTACCTGACGCCATCCGCTAAAGTCTTTACCGTTGAACAATGCCACCCAGCCTTCGCGCTTTTCCTTGCGGGTAATTTTATTCATAGTATTACAGGAACTAAGCATTACCAGGAAAACCACCAGGAACAAAATATTTTTATACATAATCATGTGATTTTGACAGAACCAAAGTTAATGATTTTTACAGCTAAACGATTAATTGTCTACTTCTTTAATTGTTGGCCGATCATCTTCTATACGGCTTTCATAAGAAATTTTAAACCTGTTGAGATCGGGAATAAATTTGCGATGTCTCTTCAATTCGTATTCGTAGATCAATTTGCCCAATTCGTACAAAAACGGGTGACCAACATTTTCATAGTCATACTTACCATCGTTGATGATACCGTCACTGTTCACATAAATGGTTGCAGATAAAAGATATTCAATGTTTTGCTCCTGGTCTACCACATAAGAATTGTCTGTAAGAAACCCGTAGGCCCAGCCTGTTTTATTGAACACTCTCACACCTGGCGGCAGCGTTTTATGCGTGCTGTCGCGAAAAAAGAATTTTACAAACGAATCGTAAAACTTATCACCATCGTACTTGGGATAATTTGTTTCGCGCGGGTACTGTGATAAATAACGGTACAAAAAAGTATAATCTTCCTCAGTAAGATTGAAGCGTTGGCGCTCTGGTACACTTTCCGGGAACATAACCGTGCGAAGGATATGGTGCAATTCCTCCAACGCTATCCTGTTTTTCTTGGAGAAATCGAAAGGCCCGTTTACCAATTGATCATGGGCATCCATGTATGCATTGCCCAGCTTCTCATTACGGCTGTGATCAAAGCTGTCCGGGTTATACTGCATAGGTTGTTCGTACAGTAGCTTGCCGTTTTTATCCGGGAACTTCACAGGATTTGTATACCTGTTCTCCTCTATGGTCATGGGCACAAAACGGTGCATGATACGCACGTTGTGATATCCTCTTTCGTGCAGCGAACGGTTAATTTCCTGCTGCCCCAGAAACTCATACATGCGGTTGTATGCATCGTTATCACTTACCAGCAAAGCTTTTTTAATGAAGTGAGCAACAGACGGGCTGCCGTTTTCGGCAGTCGCATCTTTGTGCATGTGGGTTTGTTTGCTGTATGCGCTGTCGAATTCAATTCTGGTGTCTTTGTTTACACCGTGCACTTTAAGGCGGTTGATTTTTTCCAGCGAAAGCACCGCTAACGGGAACTTTACGGTTGATGCCGGGTTAAAATAAACCTGGTCGTTTACATTAAAATAATGATCGGTAAAATGCGGGTTGTTGTTTTTATCGCGGTCGATTTGTGTATAAATAATCTGTACGCGGAAACTGTCCGGATGCGAAAGTACCTGTTGAAAATTTTTATTATCAACTTTTCCCAGCAATTCCTCAAACCATTTAGTATGCTTAGCCTGTGCAAAAGTTGTAGAGCTACTCTTTACCATACATAAGATAATAAAAACTGCCAAAGCTAACCTGTTCATACATTCCGTACTACATTGTAAATTTTTAATAATGCCCGGGAACAAGCGCCGGCAGAACACCCGCAGCTGCATTACCGGGCAGGCACAAAAGATCTGTATTGCACAGAGCTATTTCAGCGACTCCAGAGCTGCGTCATAATCAGGCTCTGTGGTAATCTCAGGCACCTGTTCTGTATAGACAACCTTTCCTTCCGGATCCACCACAATTACAGCGCGGCTTAGCAGGCCCTGAAGCGGGCCGTCAGTCAATTGTACGCCGTAAGTGTTGCCAAAGTCTGTACGGAAATCCGAAAGCATCTCTACATTGTTTAATCCTTCAGCAGCACAAAAATTCTTTTGTGCAAACGGAAGATCTTTTGAAATGCAAAGCACCTTGGTATTGTTAAGTGAAGATGCCTGCTCATTGAATTTTCTTACTGATGTAGCGCAAACGCCCGTATTTACACTGGGGAAAATATTCATCACTACATATTTGCCGCTATAATCACTTAACTTTTTTTCATTAAGATCCACATCTACAAGCGTGAAATCTTTTACGTGCTCGCCCACCTGCGGCAGGTCGCCCGCTGTATGTACATTGTTGCCTTTGAATGATACCTGTGCCATAATAATCAGTTTTAAGTTGTTTTGATTGAATACTCAAATCTACTCATAAATATGTTTAGATAATGATAAAATACTACTGTTGCCACAGCAGGCTTCCATCTCCGTAACTCAGGAAACGGTAATTGTTTCGTAATGCATGATCGTAAATTTTCCGCCAGTCGTCTCCAACTACAGCAGCCACCAGCAAGAGCAAAGTAGAGTTGGGCTGGTGGAAATTGGTGACCACGCCCTGCGCTACACGCAGTTTGTAAGATGGCGCAATGATAATACGTGTTTTAGCAATAAGCTTATCTGCACCTGTTTCGTGTGCATAAGCCAGCAATGCCTGTAGCGCCTCTGTAACAGGAATATCCTGCGGCAATTCATAGCACTCCCATTGCGCAAGGTCTGTAAAGCCCTTGCCCTGCAACAGCTTCACCCCCATCCAGTACAGGCTTTCAATTGTACGTAACGATGTGGTGCCGACAGCAACGATCTTTTTTTCCTCATTTGCCAACCGGCGTATAAGTTCTTTACTCACTTCAAAAAACTCTGCATGCATATCATGGTTTTCCATAGTTGCAGATTTTACCGGGCGGAAAGTGCCTGCGCCAACGTGCAATGTTACGTAGGCCTGTGCTATACCTTTATTGTTCAGCTGCTCTAAAAGCTCATGCGTAAAATGCAAACCGGCGGTCGGCGCTGCTACAGAACCCTCGTAAGCCGCATAAACGGTTTGATAGCGTTGTTTGTCTTCCTCTTCAACCATACGATTGAGATAGGGAGGCAAAGGAATATTTCCGTAAATACTCAATATCTCCGCAAAGGAATGGCCGCCGCTCCATCGGAATTCTACCAGGAAATAATCATTGTGTTTCTCTTTTTTATCAGCAGAAAAAACAATTCTTTCTCCCTCGTGCAGCAACTCTTTTTGCAGGATTCCTTCCTTCCATTTTTTAGCGCCGCCAACCAGGCATTTCCAGGTTACAGCATTTCTCTGCATCATGGCCGAAGTAATGTCTGCATAACTTTCAGCGGGTTCCAGGCAGAATATTTCTACAGTGGTGCCGGTTATTTTCTGGAAAAGCAAACGTGCAGCTACCACTTTAGTATTGTTGAAAACCAGCAGCGTGTTTTCGGGGAGTTGATCCGCAATATACGCATATTGCGTTTCTGAAATTTGTCCGTTCTGATAAACCAGCAGTTTGCTTTTGTCTCTTTCTGCTAAAGGATACCGCGCTATTTTCTCGTCAGGGAGATCGTAAGTATAATCCTGTATGTTGATGTTTTTTGCTGCTATATTCATGCTCAAATATTACATATAAGTTACAAATTTAAAAAGCTTTCAACAATTAATTCTCTGTAGTTGGCTATCTTTGCCTTTAAGAAATTACAAGCTTATGATTAAGACAGGAAATCCGGTTATCAGCATTTATACGGAAATGACGCCTAACCCCGAGACCATGAAATTTGTTGCCAACAAACTTTTGTATCCCGGCAAGAGCATTGATATTCCTGATGAGACGGCATCAGGCCCCTCGCCTTTGGCCAAAGAGTTGTTCAGTTTTCCTTTTATAAAAAGTGTTTTTATTGCCTCTAACTTTATCACGCTTACCAAAAGCGACAGCAATATTGACTGGCAGGATGTAATACCTACCGTAAAACAATTTTTGAAAGAGTATATTGAAAACGGCAGCCCGATAGTAAATGAAGAGGAAGCAGCAAAAGTGAAAGTAGTCTCTTCCAACGAGGTTTCAGCAGACGATGATGACGTGGTGAAGAGAATCAAGGAAATGCTTGACAACTATGTACGTCCTGCGGTAGAAATGGACGGTGGCGCTATCCAGTTCAAGAGTTATAATGAAGGCGTGGTGAACCTTGCATTGCAGGGGAGCTGCAGCGGCTGTCCTTCTTCCATGATCACGCTGAAAGCAGGTATTGAAGGCATGATGAAGCGCATGATCCCTGAAGTGAAAGAAGTGGTGGCAGATGCCGAATAAAAGTGTTTGAATTTGTTGTGGGAACGCGCCTGCGGCGCGTTCTTTTTTATTGCTATGAAATGAGAATTTGCACAGGCATATAGCTTTTATTGGGAAATAATAACTCTATTGTGGCAACAAAGAAATCATACCAGGTCTTTGGTATAGATGGTATACTCTTTATACATCTTATGGCCTTCCAGCCTTTCTATTTCGCCGCGCATTTTTGTATTGGTACGCATAATCAGGTGGCTGTCCATCACCTTAAATCCTGATGCCAGTGCAGAAGTCAAAAGCCTGCTGGCCAGCACGGCATTCAGGCCTTTATCCTGCATTCTTTTATCAACAGCGCCCAACAACAGCACCAGCCTGTCAGACCGTTTAGAGGCTCTGTAAATGTGATACCAGCCAAAAGGCAGCAGCCGGCCCCTGGCTTTTTGTATGCCTTCGCTCAGGTCGGCCATACCTATAACAAATGCAATGACCCCGCCGCTTTCATCGGTAATTATTTTTATAAGCGCGGGATTAAGCAGTGGCAAAAAACGCTTGCCAAATTCATCCATTTCAGCTTCTGTAACTGCCGTAAATCCGTAAATATTTTTATAAGTCTCATTGATCAAATTAAACACCGGCCGTACAAATTTTTTCACCTGCCTTGTTGAGGTAAATTCATGCACCACTATCTTATGGTTCTGCTCCACACGCTGTGTAAACTTCTTATATCTGTCTGCCACTTCCGGCGTTAATGGCACGTCATACTCGCAGAGCTCCACGTAAGGGTCGTAATTATTTTCAAGTATGAAATGCTTCATAAACTCATAGCTGCAATTGGTCACCATCATCGTGGGGGCATCAAATCCTTTGGTTACAAAGCCTTGAGGCTCCTTATCAGAGAAGCCCATAGGCCCTACCAGGTTAGTACAGCCGTTTTGCTTTGCCCATGCTTCTACAGCGTGCAGCAATACATCAAAAACAGCCTTGCTTTCATAACATTCAAAATAGCTGAACCTTGCTGTCTGCACCTGGTTCTGCTTATTAAACGAATGCGGCACAATGCCCATGATACGCCCTACCGGAATACCGTCTATATATGCCAGCAATAATATGGTTGCGTTGTGTTTAAATGCCGGGTTGCGTTCTTTGGAGAAAAATTTCTCTTCATCGATATATAGCGGGTACAACCAGTTGGCGTGTCCATGGTGGATCTTTTCAGGCAGGTAAATAAAAGTATCCAATTCAGCCGTTGTAATAACTTCCTTAATTGTTATGCTCATGCGCTCATCCTGTTTAATAAACTTTTATAAAACCGTAAAGTCGCCCAATAGATCAACGGCGCGGTGACAATGCCCGCAACTACATCAACAACATAGTGCGCTTTGATATACACGGTTGAAAATATTAAAATTATCACAACCGGTAAAAAATATTTTATCCATTTCCTGCAATGTGCATACAACCAGAGAAGCATGATGCAACTTACGGCTACATGTGAGCTCGGGAATGCACCTGTAGGGCCTTCGCCATGTTTCTGTATCAGTTGAATTGCATGGCCGAAAACACCGCATGCATCTATAGCATTATCCGGGTAGGTAAAATAAAACTGCGGCCCTGCTGCCGGGAATAAAATAAACAAAACGTAATAAACCAGGAACGAACTGATAACCACAAAACCGAACGCTTCTATTTTATGTGGATAATATTTATACAGTAAAAATAAAATGATCAATGGCATCAGGTAATATGAGAAATAACCAAAGAAGAACAGTTCGCTCCAGAAACAACCGCTGCACCAGCGCGAAAAATAAAGCGCCGGCTGAAAGCCAAACAGCGCCTCATCTGCAAGCGATAGCTGCGCATCAATTTTAGGGAAGATAAGTGTGTTTAAGGTTGCTGTCTCTTTATACAGAAAGGTAAGCAATGCATATATGCCTGCCACATTGAGCAGGTGAAATATTTTGGCTGAAAAGTGTTTTTTAAAAAATATCAATACAAAAAACAAGGCCAGATAGATTGTCCTGTTGATCAATAACTCAGGTATCAGTATGCCGGCAGGATCAAAAATAAGCTGCAGTACGCTGATGATGAGGAAATAAATCAATACAGCGAACCAGATCTTTGAAATGCCGTGAAATTTGCCGGGGATGTTCAAAATAGTTGTTTAGTGCAAAAGTAATCCATTTGCCACTCATTGCTTACGAACTAATGGTCTTACGGATTCAGGAAGATAGCGTGAGCTGATTTTTTTAATTAGCTTTGCAACAGACATATACTTCATACATTGTTATACCTTGTTCCTACGCCCATCGGCAATTTAAAAGACATTACCCTGCGCGCACTTGAAGTGCTGAAAGCATGCGATGTTATCCTTTGTGAAGACACCCGTACTTCCGGGAGACTGCTATCTCATTACGGCATATCCAAGCCGCTATTGCCTTTTCACCAGCACAATGAACATAAAGTGTTGCAGCCTATCACCGATGAAATTGCCTCCGGCAGGAACATGGCATTGATCACAGATGCAGGCACGCCGGCCATATCAGATCCCGGCTTCTTACTGGTGAGGGAATGTATAAAAAACAACGTGCAAGTAGAATGCCTGCCGGGCGCCACTGCTTTTGTGCCGGCGCTGGTAAACAGCGGCTTACCGGCAACACGCTTTTGCTTCGAAGGCTTCCTGCCGCTCAAAAAAGGCCGGCAGACCATGCTGAAAAAACTGGCAGAGGAACAGCGCACCATGATATTTTATGAAAGCCCTGTACGCCTGCAAAAAACACTGGCAGACCTGGCAACTTATTTTGGCGCTGAAAGATTGTGCTCAGTCAGCAGGGAACTCAGCAAAATGTTTGAAGAAAACAAGCGCGGCACACTGCAAAGCGTTGCGGAATATTTTGCTTCCAGAACAGTCAAAGGGGAAATAGTGATTGTAGTTGAAGGAAAAAAAGACTGATGAACAGAAACACCGGTGAACTAACTCCGTATATAGCTTACTTGCTGTGATTATTCTGTTCGTATACGCATAACTGTGAGCGCTACCTTTCTACTTTGATGTGTTATGTAAATATTTCTCCCTTCTTTTGAAATTTTTCCTCATCTGTTTCTTTGATGAGACAAGGCTGTGTATGAAATTTACCCAGGATTTCATGCTTAATATATACATGTAATTATTATTGAAGATCACACCAGGTGAGACCAGTGAATGCATTATCTTTTTACAGCTTCCTGCCAGATCAATGATGCAGCTTCAGCCACAGGAAAACAGCCATCCATACAAACGGTATTGAAAAGATAAAAGAGTCGAACCTGTCCAGAAACCCTCCGTGCCCGGGAAGTATATTGCCGCTGTCTTTTACGCCGGCATTACGCTTGAGTCTGCTTTCCAGCAGGTCTCCCATCGTGCCGAAAATGCCTGCTATTGCCGCGATAGGCATCAACAGTGTCAACGGAAGAAAGCCGGTAAAATAGCCTGTAACGCTGATAACAACCACACACATCAAAATACCTCCCACCGTGCCTTCCCAGGTTTTCTTGGGCGATATTTTTGAGAAAGGTGTTTTGCCGATGAGTGAGCCTACAATGTACTGCATGGTATCGTTTATCCAGATGGAAAACATCAGTGCAAGCACGATCCGTAAGCCGAAATCTATTTCAAAATAGCGGTTGTCCGCAGGAAATGAAGAGCGCAGGTGAAACAACAAACCAAACGTCAGCGAAAGGTACAGGAAACCCAGCAAAGTATACCTGGATACGATTTTTTTGTAACTTTTTAATTGAAGAAAACGAAACAACCATACCACAAAAGCAGTGATCATCAAACCAAATGCAAACCCTTTCAGGAAATAGTTCTGATTGTAGAAATTAGACTCCGGCTGTATACAATAGAGCATAAAGCCAAACCCAAAGATCACCGGCATCGACCTTAGTTCAGTCTTTACGTACATGTATTCGGGCGTAGTTCTTCCAAAAAGTCTTTGCAATTCTATCCAGCAGCCGCAATGGATCACCAGGAACAGCAGGTAAAAGCTCCATTGGCTCCACAGTACTGCTGCAAGCATCAACGCAACAAAAACAGCCGATGATAAGGCCCGCGTTTTTAAAGCCCCAGGATTAATTGCCATTGTCTGTATCGCTTTCTTCATCTTCCAAGCCCTGCCTGTCTTCCACACGGTTTTCATCTACGTGGTCGCCGTGGTCTATTAAAAGTTGTTTGGCCTGTGCAGCCTGCTCTTCAGGTACCATCACTTCAAAATGACCCAAAACCGTATAAGCGCTGTCCTGCTTGTTCATGATCACCGCGTTTACGCCGTTCACCTCAAGCATGTCCCTGATAATGTCTGCCGTAACAGGACTATCACTGCTGTAAATCAATTCCCAGTTCATAGCATTAAGTTTTATATTATGAAGGTACAATAATTAATAATTAAAATAAGGCGTTGCCTTAAAAGAAACGCAGGCCGGGCTGCATCTTCCTGCATTCTTTATAAAAAAGATAAACCAGCACCACAAAAAGTGTGCTGCCCGCAACCTGGTACATCAAAGGCATGTGCTGCGTGGCGGTTTCAAAATTCAGCTCGCCGCTGCGGTACAAACTGTAAAAACTAAAAATAGCAACAGCATTATTTATGAAATGGAAAACAATGCTGAGCCAGAGATTTTTACTGAAATAAAAAACATAGCCCAATGCCATGCCTAAGAACAGGCGGGGAAGCAATCCCAGGAAAGAGAAATGCATCAGTGCAAAAAACAAGGAAGTAATAAAAATGCCCCAGAATACACTTTTTGTCCAGCGTACAAGAATGGGTTGCAGGGCACCGCGGAACAAAAGCTCTTCGAACACCGCCGGGAAAACGGCGATAAGCGTTACGGAAAGCAATAACCCTACGGGAGAAGTCAGGTCTATCATGTGCATGATCTGCTCTATGTAATGCTTCTCTTTCTGCATAAAGCTTGCATATATTTCCTGGCTCACCGGCACTTGCTCATTCAGCGACGCCAACAGGTCATTAAATGCCACACCAGAAAGAGCAATAGCCACTACCAGCAGCCACAATTTTATTGAAGATCTTTTATTTAAATAATAGAATGACCATGGATTTTGTTTCAGTATTACAGCAAATACCCAGGCGGGCAATGCAAACTGCAGAAATGTGCCTGAGACCTGTGCTAACCGCAACAGGGATGGCTGTACGCTGGATACATCTGCCACAACACTTGATAAAGACCCGTTTGAATCTGTCAAAAATATACCTGCCACTACGAAGGCGCCTGCTAAAATGCCGCATCCGGAAAGCGCCAGCAATAGACCGAATTGGCCGGCATTGCTGATCCAGTAAACAGGCTGTGCCGCTGATACTTCACTATTTTTCATGCTCAATGTTGTATGTTGTTTTCCGGTTTTTGAGGACGTATACAGTTAGCTTTTTTACGAAATCTCTCTCCCGTCATTTAAGTAAATAGGTAAAAATGATGTAATTTCGCGCCAAATATATTAAGATTTTAAATAAATATACCGCAAACAAAATGTTTAACACACACGTTTGCATATTGACCGTAAATTAACCGCTTTTGCAAATTGAACAGATAATTCTGCCGGAATTTCCCCTGTTGCTCGCACCGATGGAGGATGTTAGCGATCCGCCATTCCGCTCGGTATGTAAAGCCAATGGCGCGGATATGATGTACACGGAATTTATCAGCAGCGAAGGCCTTATCCGCGATGCAATAAAAAGCCGCCGCAAGCTGGATATTTTTGAAGAGGAGCGACCGGTGGGCATACAGATCTTTGGCGGCGATGAAGAAGCTATGGGCATGAGCGCTGCCATTGCAGCAACCGTTAACCCTGACCTTGTAGACATCAATTTCGGTTGCCCGGTAAAAAAAGTGGTTACCAAAGGAGCCGGTGCAGGCGTATTGAGAGATATACCGCTGATGGTAAGGCTTACAGAAGCCGTAGTTAGAAACACCAAACTTCCCGTGACTGTAAAAACCAGGCTCGGATGGGACGAAAGCAGCATCAACATTGAAGAAGTTGCAGAACGCCTGCAGGACGTAGGCATCAAAGCGCTGGCTATACATGGAAGAACACGCGCCCAGATGTATAAAGGCGAAGCCGACTGGACACTCATCGGCCGGATCAAAGAAAACCCCAGAATAAAAATCCCGATATTCGGCAACGGAGACATCAACTCACCGGAAAAAGCGCTGGAATATAAAAACCGCTACGGCGTAGACGGCATCATGATCGGGCGCGCCGCCATCGGCTACCCCTGGATATTCAACGAAATAAAACATTTTCTGCAAACAGGAGAGCACCTGCCCCTGCCCACCATTCAACAGCGCGTGGAAGTGATACGCCATCACCTGAAAAGATCATTGGAATGGAAAGGACCTGTATATGGCATCCTGGAGATGCGCAGGCATTACACCAACTATTTAAAAGGATTTCCAAACATTAAGGAATTTCGCAGCAAGTTAGTGCAGCTAAATACTTATGAAGAAATAGACGACATACTGAAGCAGGTATTGATACGTTACGACGGCTTTATTGCTGAAAAAAATCTCTGGTCATTTGCTGAAGGCGCACCCAATTGTGAAACAGCGAAATAATTACTTTAAAAATTTCAAATTATGCCTTGGTTGATACTGATCGTAGCCGGAATTTTTGAAACTGCCTTTGCTTTTTGCCTCGGAAAGGCGGAAGAGTACCGTACTGCTACGGGAAGTATTTCTTACTTCTGGTTATTGCTTTTTCTTATTACGCTGGCCATCAGCATGTACCTGATGTATAAATGTACGCAGATGCTGCCGCTGGGCGTTGTATATCCTGTATGGACGGGCATTGGTGCCGTTGGCACCGCATTGCTGGCTATCTTTTATTTCCAGGAGCCTTTTACATTCTGGAAAGCTTTTTTTATCCTTACGCTTATCGGCTCTGTCATCGGTTTGAAAGCTGTTTCGTAAATAAAGTTTATCTGACTGGCCGGAACCCGTGTTTAAAATTGGTTTTTCGCCTGTAAAAACTACTGCTTTACCGAAAAGTTTACACATACTCTAAACCTGTGTTTTAGATTTGTATCTATAAAGCATATCCATAAATTTTTAAACTGATAAATATGAAAAAAATATTATTTGCAGCGCTGGCAACCGTGCTCCTGGCAGGAGCCGCAACTGCACAACAACGCCAGAAACAAATGCCGCCCATGCGAGACGGGCAGGAAACCAGGGAAATGCGGAGAAACAAAATGTTCAAAGACCTGGACCTTACTAAAACCCAGCAGAAACAACTGAATGCACTAAGGGCAACCCACATTGAACAAAGAAATAAGATCAGGGCAGACAAATCACTTACAGAGCAGCAAAAGATGCAGGCTTTGGAAGACCTCCAGAAAAATATGATGGAACAGCACAGAGCCATTCTTACGCCCGGCCAGCGTGCCCGGCTTGACGAGAGAATGCAGGAATACAGCGCCCGCGGACAGAAAGCTCCCAACAACTGGCAGCAACTCACTCCTGCACAGCAGGCCCAGGTACGCGACCTCAACGAACTGTACAATGACAAAGCTAAGGAAATTAAAGACAATACTTTCCTGAGTAAAGATGCCAAGCAGCAGCAGTTGCGTGAATTGCAGAACCAGAAAAGAAAGGCTATGGACAACATACTCACACCCGAGCAGAAACAAAATATGCAAAACGGCAACAAAGAAAAAAGAAACAACCCGGACAGGAGAAGCAATAAGAACAGGCCAAACCTGGTAAGCTAAAAGTTTTTTCAAATCTCCCCACAGCAGATCGCATACGCGGTCTGCTGTGTTTTTACACATACATACACACAAAAATCTTTATCTTTGAAAATAGTTAGAAAAATACAACCCATGAATTTTAAATACCTGCTTTTATTTTTAGTTGTATCTGCATTTGCTACTTCTGCCTCTGCCCAGAAAAAGAAGAAAAAAGACAAAATCGAACTCACAGAACTGCAACTGGCACAAATTCATGCGAGCTATAAAAAAGTATTCCAGGATTCGCTTGGTTTTGCATCTGCCGTTGCAGACTCTGTGGCCAGGATTGAAAAAGACTTTATGCTGAAGAAAAGAAACGTGATGCTGAATAAAGAAATTCCGGAAGATGAAAAAGCCATTCACTACGGCATGCTCGATTCCGACAGGGACGCCATTCTCGGCTCCTTCCTGTCTATCTATGACCTGGACAGGTTCAGGGCTTTTATACACAGAAGCGAGGCCAGGCAAAAGCAGCAGCGCTAATTATTCCTTTTAGCAAATAATTTCCGTGCGATCACGATGATCACTACAATGGCTACCAGGAATGCCACGCCCATAACAACAGGGTCGAACGGCAGGGGCCGTGGGTTCTTCCGGTCTTTTTCCAACATCAGCAAACCAATGTCCCGCGCCAGTTGTGGAATGTCGTTCAGCGTATCAAGCCCGTTGTAATACCCGCGGATATAATTGTGTTTATCAAGCAGTACAAAGCGCCCGGTATGGGGAAAATCAGGACTGATCTCAGCTTCGGGATCGTACTTATCAATTTTTAATTCTTCAAAAATAAAATTATAAATGCTGTCTTTATTGCCGGTAAGCATCCACCAGTTATCATGCACCACACCGAAGCCATCTGCGTAAGCTTTTATCTTTGCTACCGAATCGCGTTTCGGGTCAATGGTCAGTGAGATGAACTGCACTAGCGAGGTGTCAATTTTCTGGCGCGTGTTGCCACCCTTTAAAAACGATCTCTGCAGCGATGACATGTTCTTTGTAAGCTTAGGGCAAATACTGCCGCAGCTGGTGAAAAATACATCTATCACTTTCACTTTTCCCTGTAAATCGTGCAGGCTCGAAGCCTTGCCTAACTGGTTGGTCAATGTAATATTCCTGACGGTATGCCACATAGTATCATTCACAGTTTTACCGTCTTTCACATACGTATTCACTGAATCGGGAATGTAGTGGCGCGGCATACTTACCGCATTTTCGCCGAAAATTTTTATGGCAAAATATCCCAGCAGCGGAATAAACAGCGCAAGAACAATAGCAAATACGGCTTTTTTTGACATAATATTTTTTTGTGTGGATTAGCTAAATTATAAAACTTCGTTCAATATTTTAGCAAGCCTTAGCCCGCCGCGGTACAATTGGGCATTCATTTTATCAACAAAAATATAGTTGTAATCATAGCTAAGGTTAGCGCCGAAAGGGGTGCGTGCATAAACTTCATTGGTTAGCGTGTAGCTTTCATACAGCCAGTCGATCAGCAGGCCTTGCTGGATATTTTTTTTCTCTGTGGCAGATTTGGTATCCAGTATAGTGGCATACTCCGTGTAGCTCCATTTTTGAAAATCGATCAGCTCGCTGTCCCATAGTGTGTGCAGGTTGGTAGGCTTGCCAAACCAGTTTACCTGTACTTTGTTGCCGCCAAGGTCTTCGGGCCTGCCTACGTGCATGGGTTGGTGCATGTCTGCAACCATGTGCACCAGGAATGCCAGCGCATCTTTTCTTTCCTGCGCAGGCAGTGATTTGGTGGCAACTTTACTCTTTAGATAAGGTATTTGTGTATAAACAGATTGCTGCGGGAATGCGGCCACCGCCTGCTCAAACTGCGGCCTCGGCAGGTTTTGCGGGATATTGATGTAGTGCCAGCTTCCGGTAGTATGATCCCATTTTCCCGTAGTGTCAGATTTTAAAAAGTCTGCCCAGTTGGCCCAATAGGCAAGTTTCTCCTTGCCTATAAGCCGGTGCAAATGCTTCCTGGCTTTTTTAGACAGATTTCTTTCTGCTACTTCTGCTATCACCCGGTGGCCGGTAGTGCCCCAGGCAAATACAGACTCAGCGCTTACATTCAGACAAACAAATAACAAAACAGCTTTGACGAATTTCATATCAGCAAGATGGGTTTTAAATTTATCTTAGCCTGTCTACGCTCTTCAGCAGGCTGATGTCTTTGTTGATGCCGCGTATAGCCAGCACCACAAATACAGGAATTAAAAAGGTAATGATAGAATAGATTGCAATGGTGCCACTAACGAATTCTGTATTCCTGTAATAAAAATACAGGCCAATCAAGCCGAAAGACAATACTAAGTTGATGTAACACAACAGTAACTGTTTCTTCCTGTCTTTATACAAAAAAACAGTTACCAGCGCCAGCACCATAATGGCTGCTGTAACCAGCAAAAGTGCCATATTGCTCAAAGCGTAGAGTTTCCCGGAGGTAATAAGTGCAGCGGTGGTGGCCACATCGGTAATGCCCTGGTTGGCTTCGTTGCTGATGCCCGTAAAAAAGGGGAACTGGAATGTAAGGCCGGCAAGCAAGGCTACAATAAGCATCCACAGCGTTTGTATTCTTTGTATCATAGTTTAGTAGTTGTAAATTTATTTGGAGAACGGCTTTTACATTTTAGGCATTTTACCGCCCATCATGCCGCGGCCCATGCCCATGGGCATTTTATTCATCTGCTTCATCATCTGTCGCATTTGCTCAAATTGTTTCATAAAGGCATTTACTTCATTCAGGTCTTTGCCCGATCCTTTGGCAATGCGCAGCTTGCGCGATTGATTGATCAGGTCGGGGTCTGCTCTTTCCTGCGGCGTCATAGAGCTGATCATGGCTTCCACACCTTTGAACGCATCGTCGCTGATATCAATATCTTTCATGGCTTTGCCTACACCCGGTATCATTGCCATCAGGTCTTTAAGGTTACCCATTTTCTTGATCTGCTGCAACTGGTCGTAGAAGTCCTGGAAGTCGAATTTATTTTGCCTGATCTTCTTTTCCAGCTTTTTTGCTTCCTCTTCGTTGAACTGCTCCTGCGCTTTCTCTACCAGCGAGGTAATATCGCCCATGCCGAGGATACGCTGTGCCATACGTTCGGGATAGAATACATCAAGCGTATCCATTTTTTCTCCCGAGCTGGCAAATTTAATGGGCTTGTCTACGGTATACTTGATCGTGAGTGCAGCACCGCCCCTTGTATCGCCATCGAGCTTGGTAAGCACCACTCCGGTGAAGTCGAGCCTGTCGTTGAAGGCCTTAGCGGTGTTTACGGCATCCTGTCCGGTCATGGAATCCACTACGAACAGTATCTCCTGCGGGTTTACGGTTTCCTTAATATTTTTTACCTCGGTCATCATCACCTCATCCACAGCGAGACGGCCGGCGGTATCTATGATCACCACGTTTTTATTTTTGGCTCTGGCTTCTTTTATGGCGGCTTCGGCAATAGCCACCGGGTCCTTGCTTTCCCTGTCGGAATACACATCCACGCCTATCTGCGAGCCCAGCACATGTAACTGGTCAATGGCAGCGGGACGATAAACGTCGGCTGCTACCAGTAAAGGAGATTTATTTTTCTTTGATTTAAGGTATAAGGCCAGTTTTCCGCTGAAAGTGGTTTTACCGCTACCCTGCAAACCTGCAATCAGTATCACCGTAGGATTGCCGGCAAGGCTGAAAGTAGCCTCTGTACCGCCCATCAGTTCGGCAAGCTCATCTTTCACGATCTTTACCATCAGCTGACCGGGATTGATTGAGTTGATCACTTTCTCTCCCAGCGCCTTATCTTTTACCTTGTCGGTAAATTCTTTGGCAATCTTATAGTTTACGTCGGCATCCAGTAATGCGCGGCGGATTTCTTTTACAGTGGTAGCAATGTTGAGGTCGGTTATCCGCGCCTCGCCTTTGAGGTTCTTAAACGCACTTTCTAATTTATCACTCAGGTTATTAAACATTCCTTACATATTTTGAATTGCGAAATTACACAAAATATTGCTTAGGTAAATGTTATAGCGCAAGTATTTGACACAGTATTGGCAAGGCCAGCTGGTGTAGAAATGCTGCAAATCTGTATGCTTTTTTAGAAGCGCTCTTTAATAGCATCAGTTTCATTTAACCGCTGCAACCTGCCATCATGAAGAGAGCCGGCCCTGTAAAAGACCGGCTCTGTTATAATCATTAAATTTATTTTTTATTACCTGCTTGGTGTATAACTCCTGCCTGGTGCTGCTGATCCGCCGGATTCGCTGCTGTTGGAAGGTGTGTAACTTCTGGAAGGCGTATAACTTCTGCCCGTGGCCGAAGCCTCTACACTTCTTTCTACAGAAGGCGCAGGCATGGAACTCCTGGCAGGGGCTGTGGTTGACCTTTCCATACTGGGTGCACTGCTCCTTGATGGAGTATAGCTCCTTGAAGGCGAAGTGCTGGAATTACTTCTTTCATACTCTGATGAGCTTCTGGCTGGGGTATAGCTTCTGCTCGGTGCAGCGTTGCTCCTATTGTAGCTGTCATCGCTGCTGCTCCTGGAGGGAGTATAACTTCTGCTTGGCGCTGCACCTGATCTTTCCATACTGGGTGCACTGCTTCTGGATGGGGTATAGCTCCTGCTCGGTGCAGCGTTGCTCCTATTATAGCTGTCATCACTGCTGCTCCTGGAGGGAGTATAGCTCCTGCCGGGCGCTGTAGCTGAATTGCTTCTTTCATACTCTGATGAACTTCTCGAAGGCGTATAGGTTCTGCCGGGTGCAGAACTGCTCCTGTTATAGTCATCGCCGCTCCTGGAAGGAGTGTAACTTCTTGAAGGTGTACTACCCTGGCGGTTTACGCTTTCTCCTGAACCCCTGTCTGGTGTATAAGTGCGGTCACTTGTACCCCTGTATACAGCCAGCCTGTCGTTGGTGGTTCTGCCGTTGTAAGAGCGGTCGTTGGTATTTACAATATTGTATGTTCTGATGTCTCTGCCGCTGTACCTGCGCACTTCATTGACATTTGGCCCGGTGTAGTAACGGTCTCTGACGCCATTGCCATAATAATTATTTATAATGGTTGTATTTTGTACATAGTAATTATTGCGTGAGTAGGGAAGATAGTAATCGTACATATTGCGGTAGCCCATGTACCTGTGAGGCAGGAAGCTCCAGAAATGCACAGGTATCCTTCCAATGTTAATGCTTACGCCTACGCTCACGCCCGGACTCATCGGCGCCCATCCGTAATAATCAGGGCCATTGCCCCAGCTTACCCATGCAGGGCCCCAGGTATAATCGGGCACCCAGAACCATCCGCCCATGTAGCGGTCGTAGTCCCAGCGGCCATAGTGAAACGGCGCCCATCCCCAATCATAATTGGAAACCCAGTTCCACCCGTAGTTGGTATTAACCCAATAGCCGTTGGTAGCGTAAGGCCTGAAGTTGGAGATCCGCGGAGTCCATACATTGCCATAAGTGGAATGTCTTCTCCAGGTACCGTGCGGGCTTAACTCCCTATAGAAATCATCGTAAGTAACCCTGCCGTAGCGGTCATTGCCATAACGCTCATTACCGTAGCGGTCATTGCGATAGCGGTCGTTTCCATAACCGTAATTTTCGTAGCCGTCATCGTAATAACCATTGTCGCGGTTCCTGTTAGGGTAACCGTATCCGTAATCATCCTGGCCATAGATCCTTTGCGTAGTGCAACCCGAAACCAGCAAACCGAATGATACGGTAACTGCCAGGATGTATAAAAGTCTTTTCATCTTATATATTTTAAAGATTTAAAATCGAATTTCCATTCTTGTATATAAGACAGTATGATGACAAAAGGTTTAATGTTTCTTTAAGATAAGCTATCTCCTTTCTTCTAAAGTTTTGTAAACAAGGCATGCTGGCTGGCCGTCTGAAAGTCGCGCCAGATCTGGTTTAGGGAAGAGTTGGCATTTGCACCGGTAAGCCCCGTGTACGGGTAAAGTTCGTTGACAACCTTGCGGCAGGTAGCTACAAGATACTGGGCGTTGTACGAGGCTTGTGAAAGCTGGTTTTGAGAAAGAGGTTTGCCTGCCTTGCATACATCCCAGCTCATCCGTGTGGTGATCCTGAAGTTTTCACGGGCATTTTCAAGATTGGTCATCTGCTTCTTGAAAATATTTTTCAGCATAAAGTTTTGCGATAGTTTCTGTCCGCTCCTATCTTTTTTTTCTTCCCACAGTTCCAGGCACTCTTCCATAAAGTGAATGCAGATGCCGCTGATCGTGGCAGCCAGTGTTATTTCTGCGAATTGCAGAAAAGGGTAATTGTACAAAGCGCCGTCGGGAGTGTTTACTGCGTTTATCTCAAAAGTTCTTACGGCAGGGATATTTTTTTCATGTACTTCAAAAGAATGGCTCGCCGAAGCCAGCAATCCCAGTGTATTCCACGAATTTACCACTTCTACTTCCTCTTTTAAAAAACAGAAAGGCTTTATCAACCGCTCGCCAGATGCGCTGGTTACCGGGATGCCGTCTTTCAATATCAGGCAGTTGGCAGTAAAATAGGTTGCATATGGTGCACCGGTAGCATATTTCCACAAGCCGGACACCAGGTAGGAGCCGTCATCGCACAGCTCAGCCGTACCACCAACCTCGCCGCTGCCTGCCATGCAGAATTTTTCGTTTTCAATCAACTGGCGTGTAAATGCTTCATCCATAAACCCTGCGAACCAGCCGGCACCGCTGCAAAGTGTAAACACCCAGCCTGCACTGCCATCAGCCCATCCCACGGCCTCTTCAAACGCTGCCAGTTCCGTGAGCGGCCATTCCCCGCCGCCATAGCGTTTTGGCACCAATGCCTTGAACCAGTTTTCTGTATGAAAAAGCTTCAGCTGGTTATAACGCAGTTCTTTTTTCTCTTCGGCTACATGTGCATATAAACGCAGGTTTCTGACCCACTCCTGTTTTAAAAGACCCGACGGATGATTTTTGAGATACATGAATTAAGCTGCCGTAATAGTTGATTTAGAATATTCTACAAGATTACAGAAAAAAAAGTAGTGCGCATTGGTTTTAAGATAAGTTTTGTAAAATGCTACTACTTCCATTGATTAATCATTTCCATAAAAGAATTTAAGTTGGGATATTTCGAACAAACAATTTTGTTATGCTCGTACATCAATCGCTCTTTTTGCTCTGAAGACAAATTCATATCCATCGCTTCAGAAAAAATCTCAATACGTCTGCGTAATTCAGGTAAGAAATCGTTGGAGGCAAAGCCCTTCCAGCCAGTTTTTAAGCAATGTTCTTTCAAAGGCTTATAATAAAGTAGCCCTGTAAACATTTCCTCATACTTATATTCATATTTTCCATTGTTGTCAGGAGGAATTACATCAAAGGCAGCTTTTCCGAAAGGTGTATTACTCAAGTCAAAACCAACACTTTTTTTATTTAACGATTCTAAGTAAAAATCCCACTTTCCATTTTGAACGATTGTATAATTGTTTATCTGTGGTATAGCCAAACCCATCAGATAAATCCCGGCTACCCTGTTTTTATAGCGATTGTACAAATATTCACCTGTATTATGTAATTTTTCATTTAAGAAGGTATGGCTCTTTAAGAAAGCATGCTTATAGTTCATTATAACCAATGCTTTTTTTAGTTTTAATTTGTCGAATTTCTCTGCAACGTTTATACCCATTAAACTATCTCTGTGGGATCTATTCGTATAATATCTTCTATAATCTGCGGCTGACTTTATTTGTGCCCAATCAAATGATTGGTCTATAGGATGCATCTGAAGTTTTAAAGCAGGTTGTAGCCTTTGATTCATATTAAATACTGTATTTATCAGCCATGGATAGCTATGCGGCTCCCAATATGGCTGATCAAAAATGTCTCTGTAAACTGCAAGTAATCTATTATCAGAATCTATGGAAGTGGTGTTTTTACTTTGTAAAAATTTATTGAGACGTGCATCCATATTTACACATCCCAATTCAGTGAATATATGCCCTACGTTTTTTATAAAATAAGGGTCTTCTAAAATCTCCTTCACTAATTCGTATTGTGTAAATTCTTTGTGGTTTCGTTCACACAAAATTACAATATCATATTTTTTAAATTGATTAATGACGTAATCTTTAGCAGACGTTTTCTGCTGATTGAGAAATAAAACAAATTCCTTGTCCATCTTCTGTGAAAGAACAATTAATGGCAATAAGCAAAGTGTAAATAATATACTTTTCATAATTTATGCTGGAACTATCCAGTAAATTAATTATTAAATCCCATTTAGCGTATAATAAAGATAAACAACTCATGCCATGGCTATACTTTGTGTCTGAAAAATATTTTTTAGTTTGGGCATTACCAATGTTTGTTTTATTTTTATTATTCCTATCAGGATAAATAAAAACTAATTGTACATGAAGAATTACGTGATTGAGTCGCTGCCTGACTACTTTAAGCAGTATAAGAAATCTATCAAAAATCCCAAAAAGTTCTGGGACAAAGTTGCTGATGAAAACTTCGTATGGTACCAGCGATGGGAAAAGGTCCTTAACTACAATATGCATGAAGCTAAGATTGAATGGTTCCTGAATGCAAAACTCAACATCACCAAAAACTGCATTGACCGCCACCTGGCGCCCCGAGGCAGGAAGACCGCCATTATCTGGGAGCCCAACAATCCCGACGAACCGGCACAACACATTTCTTACAACGAGCTTTATGAAAGGGTGGGCAAAATGTCGAATGTACTCCGCGACCAGGGAATTAAAAAAGGCGACCGTGTATCTGTTTACCTGCCCATGATACCCGAACTGGCCGTTACCATGCTTGCCTGCGCCAGGATCGGCGCGGTACACTCGGTAGTATTTGCGGGCTTTTCCTCCTCAGCGCTTGCCTCGCGCATCAATGACAGTGAGACAAAGCTGGTGATCACTTCAGACGGCGGCTACAGGGGCAACAAAGTGCTTGACCTGAAAAGCATCGTTGATGATGCACTGGAAAAATGCCCTACAGTAGAAAAAGTGCTGGTAGTAAAGCGTACCAATAACGAAGTAACCATGAAAGAAGGAAGAGACATGTGGCTGCAGGAGCTGCTGGATAATGCACCTGTTGACAATATTCCCACCATCATGGACGCCGAAGATCCGCTATTTATTCTATACACCTCCGGCTCTACAGGCAAGCCCAAAGGAATGCTGCATACCTGCGCCGGCTACATGGTTTATTGTGCCTATACTTTTAAAAATGTATTTAATTACCAGGAAAATGACATTTACTGGTGCACAGCAGATATAGGGTGGATCACAGGGCACTCTTACATTCTCTACGGCCCGCTGGCTAACGGCGCAACTACGGTGATATTTGAAGGCACGCCCAACTATCCCAACCCGGACAGGTTCTGGCAGGTGATAGAAAAACACCAGGTGTCTTTGTTTTACACAGCTCCTACCGCTATCCGCAGCCTCGCCAAAGAAAATGCCGATTGGGTGGAAAAAAGAAACCTCAGCAGCCTGCGCGTAATCGGGTCGGTGGGTGAACCTATCAATGATGAGGCATGGCACTGGTACAACGATCATGTGGGCAAGAAAAAATGCCCTGTGGTAGATACGTGGTGGCAGACGGAAACAGGCGGCATCATGATATCACCCGTTCCTTTTGTAACGCCCACAAAGCCCACCTACGCCACGCTGCCGCTACCCGGCATACAACCGGTATTGATGGACGATAAACGCAACGAGATCACCGCCAACCAGGTTGATGGCAACCTTTGTATACGCTTTCCCTGGCCAGGCATTGCACGCACTATCTGGGGCGACCACCAGCGGTACATAGACACTTATTTTTCAGCATTTCCCGGAAAATATTTTACCGGCGACGGCGCCTTGCGCGATGAAGTAGGTTATTACAGGATCACCGGAAGGGTAGATGATGTAATTATTGTATCGGGCCATAACCTGGGCACAGCGCCGATCGAGGACAGCATTAACCTGCATCCCGCTGTGGCAGAAAGCGCCATTGTAGGCTACCCGCACGATGTAAAAGGCAATGCATTGTATGGATTTGTAATTCTTAAGGAAACAGGCGAAACCAGGATAAAGGAAAACCTGGCAAAAGAGATCAACTTCCTGATCGCAGACACCATCGGGCCCATTGCCAAACTTGATAAAATACAGTTTGTATCCGGCCTGCCTAAAACACGCAGCGGAAAAATCATGCGCCGCATCCTGAGAAAAATTGCTGAAGGCGACTTTAATAACTTTGGCGATACCTCTACACTTCTGAACCCTGAAGTGGTAGAAGAAATAAAAGCCGGCAGAATAGAATAAGGATTGTTGTTTAACATAAGCTGAAAAACTTCCGGGCACTGTTGTTTGCAGCCGTGCCCGGTGATTACCGATCTCAAAGTTTAAAATAGCTGTCTTCTGCTGTTCGGAAGTTGTATTTGCTGTTCGGAATTTGTCTTTCTGCTGTTCGGAATTTGTAATTCCGAACCCCTATCTCCGGATTTATAATCCGGGCTTACTGTTGAACATTGCTATTCCGCACCTGCCAGGATCTATACTTTGTTGTTCAGAATTTGTTTTCTGCTGTTCGGAATTTGTAATTCCGAACGCTTATCGAGGATTTTATCATCCAAGCTTACTGTTGAACATTGCTATTCTGAACTCTCCCAGGATCTATACTTTGTTGTTTGGAATTTGTCTTTGCTGTTCGGAATTTGTAATTCCGAACCCCTATCTCCGGATTTATAATCCGGGCATATCTGCATATCTTTCTCATGATAACAAAACTTAGTAACATACGCTTTGGTTTTAAACTTTAATTCTTTACTTTGATCAATCTGGAATACTACATCCATTCGAAAGTAAGTAAAACAGTTGCTTATGGCTCATTTACACATCCGGGAAGAAACAACAAAAAACGTAAAAGCTTCACTACTCACGGCAGCAACCTGTACGCTGGTAGGGTTGGTATTCTTTTTTACACACTGGGAAATGCAGCGTACGCCCCAGCCTGTAGCAGATAATGGCATCGAGGTAAACCTTGGCTTTGGCGATGAAGGTTTTGGTGATGTTGCTCCCCTTGTGCCGGGTGAGCCAGCACCTGATGTGGCTGCCTCTACAGAAGATGCCGCAGCACCGGCGATAGAAGAAGATGTTTCAGAAGCAGGCACACTACCCAACAATACCGCGTCTGATGAAGTAGCCGTACATAAAGAGGTGGTTAAGAACGATGATAAAAAGGCTGCTGCCATTCGTACAACAGCAAAGCCAAAATCTGTAGCAAAAACTACAGCCCCTGTTGAGAAATTAACCGTTTCGGAAACTAAAAAGAAGGCTGCTGCCGCACCCACAGCGGTGGTTACTAATAAAAAAACTGTTGCTTCTGATAAAACCGCTGCTACAGGCACTGCAAGAACTGCTATGCCAAAAGCCGTTTACCGCGGTGGTGCGGGCACAGGAGGCAACAATGCAGACAGCTATAATGGTGTAACCAGCCAGGGAATAGCAGGCGGCAGAGGCGACCAGGGCAGAGCCGGCGGCAACCTTACTTCCGACAGCTATACAGGCAATGGCGGCACCGGCAGATCCGGGGTTAGCATCCGGGAAGGACTTTCCGGAAGGAAAATCATCGGCTACCCCTCGTTTACAGATAATTTTAACCAGAATGCAAGAGTGGCTGTCAGGATCGTAGTAGACAGCGAC
>NZ_JAOTPL010000018.1:0-64044 GCF_025631005.1 Haoranjiania flava | reverse complement strand
TGAAATAACCATAAACATTAGGAATCTATACCAACCGGGAATGAATATTAATCTAAAAAAGCCGGTTATTCCATGTGACAAACAGAAAAAAATAAATTATATACACATGAAATAGCCATAAGCAAAGTTGCATACCAACCGGGAATGAGTATTAAATTTAAAAAGCTGGTTATTCCATGTGGCAAACAGAAAAAATTAAATATTAACACATGAAATAGCCATAGGCAAAGTTGCATACCAACCGCGGATGAATAAAGGCTATTCCATGCGACCATTAAAAACAGCCACAAAGCGGCGAACTAAAAATTATACAGATGAAAATTGCATTGATTGGCTATGGTAAAATGGGAAAAGCAATAGAAGAGATTGCTTTGGCAAAAAAACATGAAATAGTATTGCGCATTTCCATAGACAACACCAAAGATTTTACGGAAGAAAATATAAAAAAAGCCGATGTGGCTATAGAATTTACCGGCCCACAGGTAGCTTTCGAAAACATCAGCAAGTGCATCAATGCCGGTGTTTCGGTGGTGAGCGGTTCCACAGGATGGCTAAAAAACCTGGAGGGCATTCAACAACTGGCTATTGAAAAAAATGTGGCATTTCTCTACGCCAGCAATTTCAGCATAGGTGTAAATTTATTTTTTGAGATCAATAAATATGTGGCGAGGCTTATGCGCCCTTATGATGATTATAAGCCATCCATAGAAGAGGTGCACCACACCGAAAAGAAAGATGCACCAAGCGGCACGGCTATTACATTGGCCGAACAGATCCTGGAAGAGCGCCCTGAAATTAAAAGGTGGGTTAACCATGCTACCGACAATAAATCTGAGCTGGAAATACTTTCAGAGCGTGAGGAAGCAGTGCCCGGCACACACCGCGTATGGTACAAGTCTGAAATAGACGACATCAGGATCACACATAAAGCGCTTAACCGTAAGGGCTTTGCAGCAGGCGCGGTTTTAGCTGCGGAATATATACAAGGCAAACAGGGCATTTTTACAATGCAGGAAGTTTTATTCGGAAAAACATTATCATAAATGAAGGAGGAGATCTTTGCAAAACTTAAAGAGATAAGCGGAGAACAATACGTTTACTCGGACACGGAAACATTGGACCATTTCAGCCGCGACTATACAGAAAAGCTGCAATACAACCCGGACGTGGTTATAAAACCCGGAACGGCTGAAGAGATAAGCGCCATTCTTAAAATCTGCAATGAACATAAAATACCCGTGACGCCAAGGGCGGCAGGTACAGGGGTTACAGGCGGCGCACTTGCTACCAGGGGCGGTGTATTACTATCTATAGAACGGTTGAATAAGATACTGGAGATAGACGAGCGGAACTTGCAGGTTACTGCTGAATCAGGCGTTATCACAGAGGTACTGCAGAATGCGGTAAAAGAAAAAGGCCTGTTTTATCCGCCAGATCCCAGCAGCAGGGGTTCGTGTTTTATAGGCGGCAATATTGCAGAAAACAGCGGCGGCCCCAAGGCTGTAAAATACGGTGTTGTGAAGGACTATGTGCTCAACCTGGAAGTGGTTTTGCCAACAGGCGAAATAATCTGGACAGGGGCAAATGTATTAAAAAATGCTACAGGCTACAACCTTACTCAACTGATGGTGGGCAGTGAGGGCACTTTAGGCATCGTGACCAAAGCGGTATTTAAGCTCATTCCCCTGCCAAAATTTGATCTGCTGATGCTGGCTCCTTTCAACTCCCTGGAGAAAGCTGCTGAAGCTGTCAGCGCTATATTCCGCGCGGGTTTCACACCCAGCGGGCTGGAACTCGTGGAGATCAACGCGCTGAAGATTGTTAGCCGGATGGTCGATAGTTCCATTGTGCCGGTAACCGATGATATGGAAGCGCACCTGATCGTGGAAGTAGACGGCAACGACATGGATGTGCTGATGAAGGAAATGGAACAGATAGCCGAACTGCTGGTGCAATTTGATTGCGGCGAAATATTTTTTGCCGATGATGCTACCCAGAAAGAGGAATTGTGGAAGCTGCGGCGCAGAACAGCAGAAGCCGTAAAGTCCATTGGTTACACCATTGAAGAAGATACTGTAGTGCCACGTGCTGAACTGCCCAAGCTGGTAAAAGGCGCTAAAGCGCTGGGAGAGAAATATGATTTTCAGGTAGTATGCTATGGCCATGCTGGCGATGGAAATATTCATGTGCGTATATTTAAAGACGGCCATCCGAACAGCTTTGGCAATGAAACCGTAAAGCCCATACTGGAAGAACTTTTCAGGCTGGTAAAAAGCCTCAACGGCACTATCAGCGCAGAACACGGTATCGGCATTATACAGAAAGAATTTTTGCCGATCGTGTTTGATGAGGCTGCTTTGCGCCTGATGCGTGAAATAAAAAAAGCTTTTGATCCGAATAATATACTTAATGCAGGCAAGGTTATTGATATAGATTAATCAACCTAAAACCAACACACATGCAAAGAATAATCTTCATTTTATTAATTACAATGATCGGCTATTCAGGTTTTGCGCAGTGGCAGTACGATACGGCTGTTGACGGCAACCACCGTGCAGTGATGGCAGCGAAAGAGCGCGATGAGCTTGATGCTCAAGGGATGAGACAAACCCCCTGGTTTTTTGGCGGCGGTCTTGTTGCCGGCTTTAGCAGCTACGGTTCTGCTTTCGGGCTTTCACCGTTAGCAGGTTACAAGCTCAACGACTATGTAGATGCAGGCCTGGGGCTGAACCTGATATACAACAGCAGCAAGCCGCGCGACTGGAATGGCAATCAAACGGATTATAAGAGCCGGGCATTCAACTTTGGAATAATGCCTTTTATAAGAGCTTTCCCTATCAACAACGTGTTTGCCCAATTGCAGTTTGAACAGGCCTGGGTAAATGGCAATATTATTTCCGGCGGACAAAAAATAAAATTCAACTACGACTATCAGAGCCTCATTGCCTCGCTCGGCTATGCCCAACGCATGGGCGGCAGGGTAGGATTTTATTTCTCCGTGGGTGTAGATCTGCTGCAAGATCCCTACTCACCCTACAGGGACAACCACGGCAGGGTGAAGCCTGTATTCAGCACCGGCATTAATTTTTAGATAATTTCTATAGTCTTCAGTGCTGCCGTTTTTGCGGCAGTTTTTTTATGCTGATTTCATGCATCAGCTATTGCAGGTCAGCTTTCTCAAACCTTTTGGCAGGCGACACATATTTTGGGTATATCTTAGTTATATTTGTAACCATGAATGTTTTTTACGATATAGAAGCGTTGCCGGTTTTTAAAAACGCTGTTGTTACTATCGGCACTTTTGATGGTGTGCACCTGGGGCACCGCAAGATCATTGAGCAATTAAAAACAGAAGCAGAGGAGCGGAACGGAGAAACGGTGATCATTACATTTTACCCACACCCGAGGAATTTTTTACAACACCACATTGCAGTGCCCGTCATTACTACGCTTCAGGAAAAAATAAAACTGCTGGAAGATGCTGGCATTGATCATTTGATCGTTGTTGATTTTAATGAAAAATTTGCAGGGCAGACAGCCCGGGAATATGTAAAAGATTTTTTGTTCGAAAAAATTCATCCTTCCTGTATCATCATCGGTTACGATCATCGGTTTGGTAAAGGCAGGCAGGGGAATTACCTGATGCTTCAAGAAGCGGGCAGGGAATTAGGCTTTGATGTAAGGGAAATCAAAGCAGAGGTGGTACATCATGTTACAGTAAGTTCCACTAAGATCAGGAATGCCGTATTGTGCGGCGATATAGCCATTGCGAATGAATTGCTGGGCTACCCGTATTTTTTTGAAGGTAAGGTAGTAAAAGGTAACCAGCTTGGCAGAACAATTGGCTATCCCACGGCAAATCTCTCCATAGAAAATCCTGAAAAGCTGATTCCTTCCAACGGGGTATATGCTGTAAGAGCAAGCGTGCACAACGCTGATGGCTCAATGAAATTCAGCAGCTGTACAGGCATGATGAATATTGGCGTTAGGCCTACCGTCGACGGAATTAACAGGGTAATTGAGGTGAACATATTTGATTTTGATGAAAATATTTACGGAAGCACAGTGCATGTAGAAGTAATCAGTTTTATACGTCACGAACAAAAATTTTCAGGGCTTGAGGCACTCAAGGAACAATTAGCAGCAGATAAACAAATTTCACAGAAAATTTTTAACCACAGATCAGCCGCATCATCGTAGACTAAAGCATGTACAGGTCAGGCAACTGCTTCTAAGCATCAGCCACAATTGGTAGCCAGCTCACTACAACCTCAATAATGAATTTCTTCATCCTTAGTTTTGATCAGTAATTCTTTTTGCTCAGATGCTTCCGTGTACCCGATCACACGTGCTTCAATACCCAGGTCGTAAGCAGCAGCTATCATACTGCCTGCAGCAGACTCATGTGTGAAGATCTCAAGCCGGTGGCCCATATTGAAAACCTGGTACATTTCGCGGTTGTCTGCACCTGAATTCTTTTGTATGAGATTAAAGATAGGAGGAGCATCAAAGAGATTGTCTTTAACTACTCTCAGTGCTTTCGGCAAATATTTCATACACTTGGTTTGTCCGCCGCCGCTGCAATGTATTACACCGTAGATATCGTTGAAATGATCTTCCAGTAACCGTTTCATTAAAGGTGCATAGGTGCGGGTAGGAGAGAGCAGGAGTTTGCCGGTATCTATTTTGCCAAAATCTTCTATAGCTATTTCATCTGTAAGCTGTTGTGTGCCTATGTACACAACATCGTCTGACAGTTTAGGTTCGTAGGTTTCCCGGTAGTTTTCCGCATAGTACTTACTCAGTACATCGTGGCGCGCACTGGTGAGGCCGTTGCTGCCCAGTCCGCTGTTGTATTCTTTTTCATACACCGCCTTGCCGAAGCTGGCAAAGCCTACAATTACATTCTTTTCAGAAATTTTTTCATTGGTAATGATCTTTGATTTATGCTGTCTTGCAGTCATAGTGCCGTTTACAGCAATGGTGCGTACCACATCGCCCACGTCTGCGGTCTCTCCGCCGAGGTAGTGAATATTTACACCATATTTTTTCAGTTCATCAAAGAATTCCTGTGTGCCCTGGATCACTTCCTGCAATATATCTACGCCTATCAGCGTTTTGTTCCTGTCAATAGTAGAAGAAAAAAGTATATTATCGTAAATGCCTACGCACAGCAGGTCGTCTAAATTCATGGCAACAGCGTCCTGTGCTATACCGCGCCAAACGCTTACATCACCGGTTTCTTTGTAGTAGAGGTAGGCCAGTATGCTTTTGGTGCCGGCGCCGTCGGCGTGCATAATGTTTACATGCGCATCATCTCCGCCGATATAGTCAGGGTACATTTTACAAAACGCATTGGGAAATAATCCCTGGTCGAGTTTCTGGATTGCCTGGTGTACTTCTTCTTTCTGTGCGGAAACGCCGCGCCTGTTGTATAAACTCATGCTGCAAATTTAATTGATAATTTACAATTACATCCGCACATTTTGTATCAGATAGAATATCAGCAAAATACCGATAATACCCAGTGTGAGCACCAGCGCCAGCAAGAGTTTGGAAGATGGCCTGTATGCATTATCCAGTAATTTTTTCTCCGTGTATTTATACTGTATATAGGAAAATACCATGCAAAGTAAACCAGCTGCTACAATGATGATGCCCACCACATCCGAGTGGCCTCGGTACACTTTGATTTCAGCGCCGAGCAAATAGGATAGTTGCTTCAGGAAAAAAGAAAATTTTACAACCACAAATCCGAAAGCCATAATGGCAATGCCCGTCCTGATCCATGCCAGCAGTGTGCGTTCGTTTGCCAGGTGGTCGTTGGGTACAATCTTCTTTGATATATTTTTATCTTCATCCATGGTCATGATTTTTTAAGGTCATTGATAAATGCGTCAACCATTTTTTTATCCGTTGCCCAGGAAGTCACAACTCTGATACATGCCCGGTCTTGGTCAATTTTCTTCCAGACATAGAATGCGTATTTTTCCTGTAGTTTCTTTATTGTATCATAAGGTAAAATAATGAACAACTGGTTGGTCTGTGGTTTGGTGAGAAAGCTGTAGCCTGCGCTAATAGCTGCCTGGGCAATAGCTTTGGCGCAGGCATTGGCATGTGTTGCCAGCTGATAAAATAGCTGATTGCTAAACAATGTCCGGAACTGTATACCCAGGATCCTCCCCTTTGCCAGCAGCGCACCTCTTTGTTTTAAATGAAAACTGAACCCTTCCTGTAGTGCGGGATTGTTGATGACAACAGCTTCGCCCAGCAGCGCGCCGTTTTTGGTGCCGCCTATGTAAAATACATCTGTAAGCTGTGCTATATCTGCTAAAGTAAGGTCATTGTCTTCTGAACATAAGGCTGCGGCTAATCTTGCGCCATCCATGAACAACAGCAGCTTGTTTTTTCTACAGCATTGCGAAATATTTTTCAATTCTTCAGCGGAGTAAATAGCGCCCGTTTCTGTAGCGTTGGATATGTATACCATCGCAGGCTTTACCACGTGCGGAAAATGGTGGTAATTATCCGCTATTTCCTGTATCTGTGCCGGTGTGATTTTGCCATCAGCTGAAGGAATGGCTAAGATCTTATGCCCGGTAGCTTCTATGGCGCCTGTTTCATTTACATTGATATGCCCGGTGTCTGCGCTGATAACTGCTTCATAAGATTTCAAAGCTGCATGAATCACGACCAGGTTGGTTTGCGTGCCGCCTGCAACGAAGTAAACATGTGCATGAGGAGCATCTGCCTCTTTTTTAATCAGGTCTTTGGCTGCTGCAGAAAAAACATCATCTCCATAACCGGGTTGTTGTACCAGGTTGCTTTCATGCAGTGCTGTTAAAATGGCGGGATGGCATCCTTCACTATAATCATATAAAAAACTGTACATTGGTTGGGAATTTGTCATCTGTTATGTTCTATTGCGTATAAAAAGTTATCATTGTTTACGTAGTAAATGTCTGATATGTCTTTTACCTTATTTTTAATGATGTAGCTGTGCACCTCATTTAAATATCTCCCGGTTTGTCTTCCGAGGTACTGATTCCAGAATACGAGCATACTATATTTCTTTTCTTTCAGTGTAGCGGCTTGTATTGGCTTTAGGTATGTGACAATATCATTGAGGTTTACCAATGTATCTGTGGGCGTACCTCCAATGGCTGGAAAATGTTGCATGTTATTCTTTGTTCTCCATTTAAGATTGGGGAAGCCGGGTGCATAGCAATTATTTAAAAAGCTTAATTGCCTGCCGGTAGCATTGTTAAAAACAACAATTAATAAAGGTTGCCTGAATTTGTACTTAACAGGGTGAGGGCCCGGATTGTTTTTCAGTTGTTCTGAATACTCAAAATTGTTTAAAGCGCTAATGAAATTTGTATCTAAGGTATAAATACCATCGCTGATTTTGAACTTATTGGCAAGAGCTGCAATCTCGTTATCGTCAAGGAATTTAGAGCTTCGGATACCGTATAGCCTGCTCACAGCATTGTTACATGCAGGTAAAATAACTATCAATAAAAGAATTAGCCATTGTTTGAATATATTCCCCATAATTTAGCCTGATTAATTTCAGAAATGTACCAATTCTTTCTAAATCTTCCATTTTTTACATTTCAAATGTACCGATTATACTATTTTAATAAATAAGAAATTTATTTTTGCAGCTACAACAACGTGCGATGGATAAGAACTGGCAGAAAAAATCATTGGAAAGTAAAAAGAAATATGTGCGCAGGCTGGAGCGTGCCGATAGAAACAAAGCGCTGAAACTTTTGCCTGCACTCCATAACGAAGCTTTTTCTAAAATAGACTGCCTCGAATGCGCGGCCTGCTGTAAAAATTATTCCCCGCGGTTTAAAACGCCTGACATTAAAAGAATAAGCAAACACCTTCGCCTGCGTGAAAGTGTTTTTATAGATACCTATTTAAACCTGGACCAGGATGGCGATTACGTGGTTAAGTCAGCGCCGTGCCCCTTCCTGGGTAGCGACAACTGCTGCTCTATTTACGATGTGCGCCCTTCCGACTGTGCACGTTTTCCTTACACCAATGAAGATGTGCTCATCAAAAGAAAGAAGATCACATTGAAGAATGCAGAATTTTGCCCCATTGTATTTTACGTACTGGAAAGATTGCCGGATTGAGTTTTGTTTTCCTTCACCAGGCTTCTGGTCTGGACGAATACGGCAACCATGATCAGCAATAACCCTATGTAAAAATAAGGCGATAATGTTTTATTTTCATGAAATAAAATAAACGCCAGGACAATGCCGTACACAGGCTCAAGCGTCAGTGTCAGGTTCATGGTAAAGGGCATTAACTTCCTCAGGGCAGACACGTACAAAAAATAAGTAAGAATAGTACATACCCACGCCAGTACGGCAAGCCACAGCCAGTCGAGCTTTATGGGAATATGATTTTGTGCAGGGAAGATATACTCATACAGCGGCATCAGTACAGACAAGCATAAAAAACCACCGGTGAGCTGGTAAATAGTAATGGTGTCTGACCGGTAATCATTTACCAGTTTCTTGTTGAGAATGGAGGTCAGTACCGTTAAAACCATTGCCAGCAGCCCGATATAGATACCTGCGGAAAAATGCAGGTTGGTGTAGTACACAATGCCTACGCCCAAAAGTGTAAGCAACCCCAGCAGAATTTCCCTGCTGTTTATTTTTCTTTTAAAAAACAACGGTTCAAGCAATGCAGATGCCAGCGCAGACGTTGAGAGGCAGGTGAGCGCAATGGACACATTAGCTATTTTAATGCTTCCATAAAAACACAGCCAGTGCAGTGCCAGCACAAAACCTACAAACCCGATCCTGATAAAGTCCTTGCCTGATATTTTTTGAATGCGGTTCTGGAAACCAAACAATACCCACAACGTTACAACCGTTATCAGCATGCGCCACCAGGTCAGCCAGCCCGGATTAAGCGAAATTTCTTTGCCCAGCACTCCTGTAAAACCCCATAAAAAAACAGCTATGTTTAATCTTATTAGCGCAGCTTTCAAATTTGTCGTATTTAGTTCTGCAAAGAAAAGAAGATATTTGATAATGTAAATATTATTTTATTTATACCTTGGCATTACATTTGACGTGATTTTCATTCGTACTGTTGTATTAATTTTTAACTAAATAATTAATTTATGAAAAAATATCTATTGAGTGTGTGTGTGCTAATGCTTACATCCACATTTTTATTTGCACAGAATTTTGGGCTGGGAGTAAAGGCTGGTCTGAACATGGGGAAAATTTCAGGCCAGGCTTTTAAAGACGGGTTTAATCTTTCATACCATGTAGGCGCTTTTGGCCACTACGACTTCACTGAAAAAATAGGCATACAGCCGGAGTTGCTTTACAGCCAGACGCAAACCCGTACTGCAACATCTGATGTTACTTACGATAATTTAAAACCTGATACCAAGGCCAAGCTTGACTATATGTACATACCGGTATTGTTGCGTTACAATGTCAATAACCTGGTAACGCTGCATGTAGGCCCGCAGTTCGGAATTTTGATTAATGAAAATGCGACTACAGGTACAAATGTTAAAAGTGCATTTAAATCCGGGGACCTTAGCGGTGTGCTGGGTGCGCAGATCAACCTGAGAAACTTTAATGTGTACGGAAGGTACAACGTAGGTTTACAAAATATAAACGACGTCAGCGATAAAGAAAAATGGACTTCGCAAACCCTGCAGATTGGTTTAGGATACAGAATATTGTAGAAAAGATATATGCGTAATATTGTTAAGAGAATATCAAAGTAAAAAATAAACTATTGAGCATCTCTTAAACAAAACTTTCTTAATCCCCTAATAAAGAGGCTATCTCAGACTTTTGAGATAGCCTCTTTTTATACTAAATATGTTATAATTTTTACAGTTAAAAGTGTTGCGGAATGAGCATTATTTCCTATAAAAATTTCGTCAGCCAATTCATAACATTGATTTATAAGAGCCAGGCTTGCATCTGAAGAAAGTAATCTGAAAAATCGCGGCGCTACTAATTAGTAATTTTTCGGCCACATTCCTTATTTTCGCTAATCATAAATTTAATTATCAAATAAATGGCAGCGAACGAGGAGTTAATTGCGGTAGCAAAAGAGTTTGGTACACCTGTGTATGTGTACGATGCAAATAAGATCAAAGAACAGTACAACAAGCTCACTACGGCTTTTGAACATACCAATGCAAAGTTTTTTTACGCGTGTAAATCACTTACCAACATTAATATTCTTAAGTACATGCACAGCCTGGGCGCCAACCTGGACTGTGTAAGCATACAGGAAGTGAAATTAGGATTGAAGGCCGGCTTTGCTCCCGAACAGATCATGTTCACACCCAACTGTGTGGATTTTGAAGAGATCGTGGAAGGCAAGGAGCTAAATGTGCACATCAACATTGACAATATTTCCATCCTGGAAAGGTTTGGCAACAGGTTTGGCAACTCATATCCTGTTTGTATCCGCCTCAATCCGCACATCATGGCGGGCGGCAACTACAAAATCTCCACAGGCCACATAGACAGTAAATTTGGCATTTCCATACACCAGTTGCGGCATATAGAAAGAATAGTAAAGTCCACAGGATTGCACGTCAATGGCCTGCACATGCATACAGGCAGCGAGATCAAAGACATCGGTGTGTTTCTTACAGGCCTGGATGTAATGCTGGATGTGGCTACACGTTTTCCTGACATAGAATTTATAGACCTGGGCAGCGGCTTTAAAGTGCCTTACCAGGAAACAGATATGGAAACCGATGTAAAGACATTGGGGGAAAGAATTGCCGAAACGTTTGATAAATACGAGCAGGAAACGGGCAAAAAACCTGATGTGTGGTTTGAACCCGGTAAATACCTGGTGAGCGAATCGGGCGATTTTATAGTAAAAGCCAATGTGATAAAGCATACCACAGCCACCGTTTTCGTCGGTGTGAATTCGGGCTTTAATCACCTCATACGCCCTATGTTTTACGAGGCTTATCACAAAATTGAAAACCTTTCCAACCCCCACGGAGCCGACAGGATCTATACGGTGGTTGGAAATATTTGCGAAACAGATACCTTTGCCTGGGACAGGAAAATTGCTGAAGTGCGCGAGAGCGATTTTCTTGTATTCAGAAATGCAGGTGCATATGGCTTTGAAATGAGCAGCAACTTCAATTCGCGGTTGAAGCCGGCGGAGGTGCTGTTGCTCGATGATAAAAAATTACTGATCAGGAAGAGAGATACTTTTGAGGATCTGCTGAAAAACCAGGTTGAGGTGCTGTAATTTAAAACTATTAATCATACACTCATGATTACTTTAAAAAATGTAAAGAAAAGGTTTGACGATAAAGAAGTGTTGAAAGGCGTAAGCATGGACATTGAGCCTGGCAAATGCAACCTGATCATCGGCACAAGCGGCAGCGGAAAAAGTGTTTTGCTCAAGTGCATTGTGGGGTTATTTACACCCGAAGAAGGAGAGATTCTCTACGAGGGAGAAGACATGGTAAAGATGAACACCAAAGAACGTGCGGAGCTCCGGCAGTCCATTGGCATGCTGTTCCAGGGGTCTGCTCTTTTTGATTCTATGACAGTGGAGCAGAATGTACGCTTCCCGCTCGACATGTTTTCCGATCTTTCCAAAGCAGAGAAACAGGAAAAAGTAGATTATGTGTTGGAAAAAGTAAACCTGGTAGACGCCCACAAAAAGCTGCCGGCAGAGATCAGTGGCGGAATGAAGAAGAGAGTTGGCATAGCACGCTCGCTGATATTAAATCCTAAATATTTGTTTTGCGATGAGCCTAATTCCGGCCTTGATCCGCAAACATCTTTGCTGATAGACAAACTGATCCGTGAGATCACCGAAGAATACCACACCACAACTGTAGTGGTTACGCACGATATGAACAGCCTGATGGAGATGGGCGATCATATCATATACCTGCATCAGGGCCGTGTACAGTGGGAAGGTAATAACAAGGAAATTTTCTACAGTGAAGATGAACTGCTCAATGATTTTATCTTCGCATCAGACTTCTTCCAGGACGCAAGAAAAATGAGGAGGATAGAAGACGGCAACCCTGAAGAAGAAACTGCTGACAAACCAGGAAATTATTAATCTGCTTTTAGTTTATCTTTAAACACACGCTCGAATTTTTCCATCTTAGGCTTTATCACGTACTGGCAATACGGCTGACGTATATTGTTGATATAATAATCCTGGTGGTAGTTTTCAGCCGCATAAAAATTGCTGAGAGGTTCTATAGCTGTCACAACCGGTTTATCCCATGCGCCGCTTTCGTTGAGGCGTCTTTTAAATTCTTTTGCCAGTGCTTCCTGTTCTTTATCGTGAAAAAATATTACGCTCCTGTATTGCGGGCCTACATCATTTCCCTGCCGGTTCAAAGTAGTAGGGTCATGTACTTCCCAGAAAACTTTCAGCAGGTCCTGGTAGCTGATCACGTTGGGATCAAAAGTTATCTGGCATACTTCCGCAGCGCCGGTAGTACCTGAGGTCACCTCTTCATAGCTTGGGTTTGGGACTTTGCTGCCCGCATAGCCGCTTACCACATTGGTAACGCCTTCGAGCCTTTCAAATAGGGCTTCTGTGCACCAGAAACAGCCGGTGCCGAAAGTGGCAGTGTCTGTGAAAGCCACATCTCCATTGGCAATATTTTCACTCATAGAACTATGTTTTTTTTGTTCAACACACCCAAACAACAACACCGATAACAGATACAAAGGCGCTGCATATTTTAATGGAATGATCTGGTTAAACATTTTAAAAGTTGCGTTGTTTGGTTTTTTTAAAAATATGGAAAATAGTGTAAATAAAAACTTAATAATTGCTTTTAAGGCCAGCGCTTACCATACGGTCTTTTCCCTGCATGTCTTTTTTTAAAACTATTTCTTCGAAACCTTCTTTCATAAGCAATGCTACGACTTCTTTTCCCAAAGCTTCGTTTATTTCGAAATACAACCGGCCATGCAACTTTAAATATTTTTTAGAGAATAAGATAATGTGCCGGTAAAAGATAAGCGGGTCCTTATCTTGTACAAAAAGCGCAGTAAAAGGTTCAAAAAGCAATACATTGTCTCTCATCTGTTGCTTCTCTGTTTCTTTGATGTAGGGCGGGTTGCTCACAATAATATCGAAATTCTCATTACTGAAGTCCCACTGGTTGCTATCAAGTATATCTGTAAGCTTAAAATGTATTTCAGTTTTTAGATCTTCTGCATTTGTCTGAGCCACTTCCAGGGCTTCCGGGGAAATATCAATTGCGCTCACATCTGCGTCCGGTAAGTATTTTTTCAGTGCAATGGCTATGCACCCGCTTCCTGTGCCAATGTCCAGGATACGTGCACCGGGTTTGGCAGAAGTTTTTATCCAATAGGCTAACTCCTCCGTTTCAGGCCTGGGTATCAGCACATGGCTGTTCACTAAAAACCTGTGTCCGCAAAACCATGCTTCTTGCAGTACATACTGTACCGGTTCATAAAGCAGCAGCCTGTTGAGGCAGTTTGTAAAAAGCTCTTGTTGTGCACTAGTCAGCATGCTGTCCTTTTGTCGCAAGCGGGCTGCACGATTAAGTTGTGTGACATGTGCTAACAGAAGTTCAGCAATATTGCCGGCTTCATTTTCTTCGTAAATGCTATAGAGATTTTCTTTGGCTGCTTGCCCGGCTTCTTCAAAAGTCATATTGCAAAATACAAAAATTATGATGCAAAAATTCTTTTTATATTTTTCTAATTAAAGGCTATTTTTATTGCGAATGAATGATGCGTTTTTTATAAACAGATGTATTGACCTCGCCTTGCTGGGTGCCGGTGCAGTAGCGCCCAACCCCATGGTAGGCGCGGTTTTGGTGTATAATGGCAGGGTAATAGGCGAGGGTTACCACCGGCGCTACGGAGAAGCACATGCAGAGGTGAACTGCATCAGCAGCGTAAAAGAAGAGGATAGGAATTATATTGCATCGTCCACTATGTATGTATCCCTGGAACCCTGTGCACACTACGGCAAAACTCCGCCTTGTGCCGACCTCATTATAAAACAAGGCATAAAAAAAGTAGTTATAGGCTGCAGCGATAGTTTTGCCCAAGTAAACGGTGCAGGTATAAGAAAGTTGCGCGATGCCGGCATTGAAGTGTTCACGGGCCTGTGCGAAGAAGCATGCAGAGAGCTGAATAAAAGATTCTTTACTTTTCATGAGAAACGCCGGCCTTACATTATTTTAAAATGGGCGCAGTCGATGGACGGATTCATCGGCAGCGACAGCAAAAGATTGTTTATTACCAATGACATCACAAACAGGCTTACACATAAATGGCGCAGCGAAGAGGCAGCCATTATTGTAGGCACTAACACTGCTTTAATAGACGATCCATCACTGACCAACAGGTATTATTTTGGAAAAAATCCGCTGAGAATGTTTGTTGACAGGCACCTGAGCCTAAAACAACAGGCAAATTTATTGAATAATGAAACAGCTACCGTTATCTTCAACGCAACAAAAAACCTGAGTGATGCAAAAACAGATTATGCTAAAATATTTTTTGAGAAAGATGTGGAAGAGCGCATACTGACTTATTGCTTTGAGAAAAAAATTCAAAGCATCATCATTGAAGGCGGTGCCAAATTTTTACAGTCGTTCATTCATGCAGGTTATTGGGATGAGTGCCGCTTGATCACCAATACTGCTTTGCAGGCATTTGCAGGCATCAAAGCGCCCGCGCTGAAAGAAGCGGTATTATTACGTTCTGAAGAGATCTTTTCAGACAGGATAGACTATTATAAAAAAGCATAGTTATGAGCGATACAGAGCAGCAATATTTTCAAACGATTCAGTCGCCTTCGGTTGCGGAGTACAAAGACCGCGGTAGTAAATTCCTGGCCTATGCTTACCCCATTAGTTCAGTTGAGGATTTTAAAGAAAAGCTGCAACTACTGAAAGCCGAACATCCAAAGGCTGTGCATCATTGCTTTGCCTACAGGCTGGGTATTGACGGCAATAATTTTCGCGCCAGCGATGACGGTGAACCATCCGGAACCGCGGGCCGCCCTATCTTAGGACAGATAGACAGCAAAGCGCTTACAGATGTGCTGGTAGTTGTAGTGCGCTATTTTGGAGGTACACTGCTGGGCGTGCCTGGCCTTATCAATGCTTATAAAACGGCAACTTCACTGGCTTTGCAGCTCACGCCTACAATGCGCAAGATGGTGATGACGCCTGCTTCCATTACTTTTGATTATACCCAGATGAATGATGTGATGCGCTGGCTGAAGCATTTTGAAGCAGAAATTGTTGCACAGGATATGCAGTTGTTTTGTACCATTGAGTGCAGGTTGCCCGCTGCAAAAATCACCGAAGCAGCGCAGATTTTTCAATCGCTGAGAGGGGTGGAGTTTAAGCTGAAAAATTAGGGAATGCGTTGCTGCAAAGACAAGAAGACAAAAGGTTCTCTTTGTGAGCTTAATGTATTCTTGGTGTACATTGTGCTTAAACAAGAAGCCTGAAACATAAAGCGGCACAAAGGTTTCACAAGGTGCGTTATACTCGTCATAAAGACACCAAGGCATGAAATTTTCTTTTGTGAAGCTTTACATCTGTTGAAGTTTAAAACTGAAAACATCAGGTGCACAGAGTTGCTCAAAAAATATTTGAGTACCTTAATACATCATCCCGGCTTATCCTCTGCCGCCGCCGCGTGGACCCCTGTTTCTGAACTCCCCGCGCTGTCTCTGCTCTGAGCCTGAACTGCGTCCGGCAAAATTCCTTACATTGTAGGTAAATGACAGCATAGCGTATCGTTGCAATACGTTGCTTCTTGTCTGCTGAATATAGTTATCAGTGCGCGTATTGATGATGGATTTATTTTGATTTAAAACATCAAACACGGTAAGCCGCAGTTCGCCGGCTTTATTTTTAAACAATTGTTTTGCCACACTTGCCTGCAGCAACGGGATGCTTGTGTTAAATCCTTCGCTCAATCCTCTGAAAAAAGTATAGTCAAAGTCAACAGAAGTAATCCAGCCGGATTTGGTATACCATGTGGCATCCAGGGAAATAGATTGTGAATAATAGTTGCCGTCGAGTTTTTTATTTACCGTGTATTTTGCAAAATTATACATCGGTTTAGTGGCAAAGTTTATATCAAATGTCTCCTTCAGGTTAGTATTCCAGCGCACCCGCTGGCCTATGGTGGTTGTGGTAGTAAAGTTCTTCCTGCCGTCTACCAGGCTTACGGTTCTGCCGTTGGATAATTCTGTTGAAAGGTTCACATTGGACTTGGGCTTTTTAACGGGAAACCCATAGTTGAAGAATCCGTTGAGTGTATATACGCCATTCATGTTCACAGGTTGCACGTATTGGCCGCCATTACTCAACTGGGTTACAGAATTCACAATGGCATTGCTGGTAACAGAACCGCTGAGCAAAATAAACATATTGATGCTTTTTTCCCTGTCGAATGAAGTATACCTTATATTGAAATTATTATTGAAAGACTGGCGCAGGTCAGGGTTGCCATCTATTATGTACAATTGATCTGAGTTGTCAAGCACGGGCTGCAGCTGCGAAATGCTCGGCTGGCTTGTTCTGCCGCTGTAGCTCAAGCGCAGGTTTTTGGTAGTTGAAATGCGGTAAGAAAGATTTGCAGTGGGGAACAAATTAATGTAATCCTGTTTAAGATGCAGATCTTTACTGATGTTGTTGCTTTCACGCTGGCCGAATTGCACACCGCTGCCGGCAGTAAGGTTTATCTTTCCCCTGAAATAGCGGTAATTTAAAGTGGCTCTTTGCGAAGCATACGTATTCTCATATTTGTTGGTAAGTGTTGAGTCCACATCTGTATAATCCATGGTGGTGCTGTCAAAGTTATAGGTAATCCTTTCCGAGTTGTTCGTGCTGTATGAATAGTTGAAATTTAATTCCAGCTGGTGATTTTTTGCTATTGCATCTGTGTAAGAAAGTGTTGCATTGATGGCATTATTTTCCGAGCCGGATGTATAATGCTGATTCGTGGTTCTGTTCCTGTTGTTGCTGTAAGTAAAAACATTATTCAGGCTTTCCCCGTAGCCCTGGTTCCTTCCGGCCGAAACATGGGTATTGAGCGATAAGGTTCTTCCGGCTTTGGCAAACCGGTGCCTGTATGTGAGCTCAAGCCCGCCGTCTATGCCATCATTGTTGCTGGTATTGGTGCGGTTGCTTCGGCTGATGCCGGTAGAATCTGCAAGTACTGCACGCCAGATCTCACTGGACGAGATGGATGTGTTTTCAGCTTGCTGGTAAGAAAATCTCGGGCGTACAATCAAAGAGTTGAGTGAATCAAATTGCGTTTCAATATTGAAATTAAAGTTGTGGTTTTCTCTTTTGCGGTTAGAGTAGGAATCAGAAAAATTATTCTGAACCGTATCTCCCTGCAATAAGTTCTGGCGCAGCCTGTCCTGCTGAATGTCCAGATCGGTATTGTTGTAAAAATAATTTCCGTAAAGTTGTGTTTTGCCGAAAGTATTGCGATAATTCATGCCTCCTGCAATCGCCCGGGTCTGGCCGGTGTTGTTGTTGCCCTGGAAGCCGCGCCTGCCGCCGCCCATATCTGATGGCAGGCTGAACATTTGCTGGTTATTGTTGTTCCACTGCCCTAATACTGAGATCTGTTCATCTCCCCGGAAGCGGTAAATATTTCCTCCCAAGGCATGCAGGCCGCGCGTGCCGATAGCTGCTGTACCCTTACCAAAGTAGCCGCCATTTTTCACTTCCTGTTTGGTGACGATATTGATGGTCCTGACCCGGTTGCCATCATCAAATCCGGAAAACTCCGCCTGGTCGCTGCTTGCATCAATGATCTGTACTTTTTCTATAACGTCAGAGGGAAGGTTCTGGGTGGCCATCTTGGGATCATCACCGAAGAAACGTTTGCCATCTACATACACCCTGCGCACTCTTTCGCCCTGCGCTTTAATGCTGCCGTCTTTCTCTACCTCAATGCCGGCAAGTTTTTTAAGTACATCTTCTGCGGTTGCATTGGGCTTTACTCCAATCTGCGATACATTAAACTCAGTGGTATCTCCCCGGATAGTGATAGGCTTTGCAGTAGACACTACAACTACTTCATTTAGTTCGCTGGCGGTAGTGTACATTTTAATTGTATCGATAATAAAGTTTTCTGTACTGTCTGTAAGTGAAAACAATCTCGTTGTATTTTGGTAGCCTTCATAAGAAAATTGTATGCGGTAATTTCCGGGCATAACAGATGTGAATGCGTAAAAGCCCGTTGCATCGGATAAAGCACGGTGCGCAACAGTTGAGTCTTTCAATTGCAGGATACTGATGGAAGCATGCTCCAGCGGAATGCCGGCAGAGTCAGCCACAATGCCTGCAACGTTGGAAGTGTGCTGCGCGAAAACATAAACAGGCAATAAAAAAAGTATTACTATGAAAACCTTCAATTTCATGAAAATATACATTTTATACAAATCTAACGGGTGTGTTTGTAGCTTTCGATAATAATCGGTTAATAGGTGATTTAATTAGGTGAAAGGTATGATCTCTAAGGCTATATACAAAATGCCTTGTGTATATGCATTTATGTCAGGCTTTTGCGCTGCAGGCTGACATTAAGGTACAGGCAACGTGCCACACCAGCTTGGCAAGAAAATTGAACATACCTAATAAAACAAACAACTATGACAGGATATATTTTAATCGCGGTTGTAATGATGATCGTTGGATCTATTGTAAGCGGAACGCTCAATGCCAAGTTCAAAAAATACAGCCAGATACCCGTTTCATCCGGTTTAAGCGGGAAGGAAATAGCAGAAAAAATGTTGCGCGATAATGGTATAAACGATGTAGCTGTGGTTTCGGTACAAGGACATTTATCAGACCATTATAATCCCGCTAACAAAACCATTAACCTGAGCCCTGAAGTATACGCCGGCAGAAGCATTGCCGCAGCAGCAGTAGCGGCGCACGAGACCGGCCATGCGGTACAACACGCCACTGCTTACAGCATGCTGCAATTGAGAAGCCAGTTGGTGCCGCTTGTAAACATCAGTACGAAATTGTCCAATTATGTAATCATTGCAGGGCTGGTGCTGATGGCTGGTTCAGCTTTGGGTAATACGGTATTTCTGATTGGTATACTTTTATTTGCTTTCAGCACATTGTTTTCTCTGGTTACCTTGCCGGTTGAGTACAATGCCAGTAACCGGGCATTGGCCTGGCTGGAAAGAACCAATATGACCAATCCTGAAGAACACAGAGGCGCCAAGGACGCATTGAAATGGGCAGCCAGGACTTATGTGGTGGCTGCTATCAGTTCTATAGCTACTTTGCTTTATTACATCATGCTTTACAACAGGAGAAGCTGATTGTTTCCGTAAAATTAATGAGGGCATTTCTGCAAAGAATTGCCCTCGTTTTTTAATAAGTATATTCTGTAATAGCGAATGGATGTGTATTTGTCAAGCCAACAGGCAAAAACGTCTTCAGGGTTACTGAATCATTTTGTTTTACTGTCTTTTTCCCAGGTTTTTAAAACCTGCATCAGTGCGTTTTGTGATTTTAATGCAGCAAATATCAACCCTGCTTTACCATCCAGAAAACCTTTTTTTAAAATATAGGGTTTGAAAAAATGAAAGAAGGGTTTGGTAAAGAGCGCAAATATGCTGTATTTCTTTTGTTTGTGGATCACAGATTCAGAACTGTACCTGTTCAGCTTGGCAATGATTGTCTCCACAGATTCCTGCGGCAGGTGGTTAATGGCCAGCTTTGGTTCTGTAGTAGTGAGGTTGTAGATGTCGCCGTCAATTTCAGGAATAGCATGTACATGCTCTCCCCAATGCACGGCATCTTTTCTGAAGAAACGAATGATCCTGTCGGGATAACTGCCGTGCATGAACCTGCCCATAAAAAAATTTCTCCGTGCCATGCGGATGGCTTTATAGGTGTGTGCTCTGCTGATAAAGTCCTGCAGGTATGTTTTCATTTCTTTGGTAATGGTTTCATCAGCATCCAACAATAGTATCCAATTATACGTAGCCGACTGTATGGCAAAATTGCGTGCCGGCTCTACGATAGGTTCTTTCCTGTGAAATACGATCTTACAGCCATATTGCTCCGCTATTTGCAGTGTGCTGTCTGTGCTGTGCATATCGCATATAACAATTTCATCAAAGCCGCGCACAGAATCTAAAGTCTGTGCCAGAAACTCTTCGGCATTGTAGGTGTTTATAACAACTGAAATTTTTTTATCGTGTTCCTTGCTCATGATTTATTTTTTACAAACCAAACCTGGCTAAATACTGTTTTATATTCAACAGCAGCTTATAGTTTTTATAGTTTTCGGCTTTATAATCTTTGCGGAATAAATCCCGGAGCTGGGCATCCATGAATGCTTTTTCCTGCAGAAATTCATTTTCACCGGAAAGGTTTTTCAGCTTCAGGTTAGTTCTCAGCATGCGCTTGATTGTTTTGATCAGTAAAAGTTTGCGTTGAATCCTTGTAAAACCTTTGTACGAAGCTATGAAGCCGTAACGTTCGTAGTTGGCCAGAAAAAAGTCTACTTCTTTTTTAGGATTAAGGGAAGAAAGGATGCTGCCGGGCCGCTGAATGTAGTGATAGTCGTTTGTGCCGGTGTGCACCACTGCATTGGCTTTGGCAAAAAGCTTATAGACCGTACTGTAATCTTCAAAAATTCTTCCGGGGGGAAAGAAGATGTCTTTAAAGAGCGAGGCACGGAAAATTTTATTCCAGCAGTAGCTTCTTACATACTTATCCCACAACAATTTTATCAGCGCAGTGCAGGCATCCAGGCGTTGTTCCTTTTGTGCATGGTCATGAATTTTAATAGTCTTGTCGGCCTCATCCAGTATGGCTCCGCACATGGCGATGTCTGCGCTGTAATTTTGCACAGCATTGTACAGTCTTTCGAACATTTGCGGTTCAACCCAGTCATCTCCGTCAACAAAACCTATGAAATGCCCCTTGCTTGCTGCCAATCCAATATTGCGTGTTTCGGAAATACCTTTATTTTCCTGGTGAATTATATGCAACCTGTTATCCTTAGCTTTCCATGCTTCGCAGACAGCGCCTGTGTTGTCTGTAGATCCATCGTTAATAACAATAACTTCTATATCCTGCAATGTTTGCGAGTGCAGCGATGCAAGGCATTTATCTATATATGCTTCTACATTATAAGCTGGTACAATAATGCTTATAAGCGGCTTTGCCTGTGGCTGGTGATGTATGCGGTTCATATAGCAGTTTAGATCGGATGTGAATAAGGTAATAAAGGTATTAAAGTCGGCAGGTTTATTCAATGGGAATTTTTATCCAGCTATCGGGTATGATGTCCGGCAGATCCACACCGCGCACCCATACTTCGGGGGCACAGACAATTTTTTTTTCGTACCTGTTGAGCCAGGCGCCCCACCAGCTAAAACTGCTGTTGGCAATAATGTTGTGCTTACACAGCGACATGAGCTGCATGTCTTTAAAACTGTTTTTCTTCTTGTTATGATCTATGTAGGTTGCGTTTGGCCAAACAAAATTTTCTTTTACCCAGGCAATGTCGTCTGAGAAAATAAAGAAATGCGGACTGGCCACCTGTTGATGTATTAATTCTATAGCATTTTTATAATAGTCAAGGCTACAAACAGAACCTGTACTGTGCAACCTTTTCTTCTTTAAATAATCCCCTCTCCGGAAATGAATAGATACGGCATGGCACTGTTGAATTTCATTCGCTATTTTTTCGTTGTATTTGTCAAGTGGTTTTCTGAACATAAATTCTTTATGAATCAGCGGGGCAATGTCTGCAAAGTATTTTTCAGTCTGCCAGAAGCCAATAAAATAGGCATTTTTTACTTCCAATACTTCTGGGCTATACTTTGTTGGCAGCTCATATTCAGATACCACAATTCCCTGTGTTTTCCTTTTTATTTTAAAAAAATTCCTTCTTATTTCTGCACAGAAACTTTTAGATACATCAGCCAGTTTATTGCATTCCTTCTGAGAGGCATATGAGGGGTTAATTGTAAAAATTTTATCAAGCTCGTAACCATTGTGGTGCTTCCTGTACAAAAATTCGGATACGTCTATTTTTGTGTCAGGTTCGCACTGTTTTAGCGCACAACTGAAAGCGTACTGAAACATCTGGTTTCCCAGCCCTGAATTTATTCTTACAATGTTCATCTTTATGGTAGCAAATTTTTATATACACGCATCAGGTTGTTAGCGATATTTTCATCGGAAAATTTTTCAGCATATTTCAACCCATCAGCTTTCATTTTTATTTGTAAATGGCCATCTGCCAGTATGATGTTAATAGCTGCCGACATTGCTGCAACATCATAAGGATCTACGTACAGGGATGAAGGGCCTCCGCTTTCTTCGAGGCAGCTTCCTGTAGCGGCAATTACAGGAGTAGCTGTACACAATGCTTCCAGAACAGGGATGCCAAAGCCCTCGAACACAGAAGGGTAAATAAAAATCTCTGCCAGGGTATATATTGCTGGAAGATCGGTAGTTGCTGCATCCTGTATAAATATCACGCTTCCTTCAAGGCCAAACTGAGTAAGCAATTGCTTAAGCTCTTGCATATAAGCGGTGGCCTTCCCGACCACTACCAGAGGTATATTTATTTTACCATGATGCAGGGCTTTAATAATGAGCTCAATATTTTTTCTTTTTTCCACAGCGCCTACATTCAGCAGGTATTGCTGTGGCAAGCTGTATTTCTCACGCACCCGTACCTTTTCTTCCTCATTTATTTGCTGCCTGAAGATATTGCTGCATCCCTGGTATACAATTTCAATTTTGTTTTCATCAGCCTGGAAATAATGCACAATATCTTTTTTCGTTTGTAAGCTTATAGCAATGATCTTGTCTGCAACCATGCAGGCATATTTATTTTTTTCAATAAAAATTTTCCTGTATACCTTCGGGTATAAATGCGGGTAGCGCATAAAGATCGCGTCATGCATGGTTACCACAGATTTTACACCTGTCTTTTGTATACGTGCAGGCAGCTCCTGGCTGAGACCGTGATACACATCCGCTTTCAGCTTTTGCAGCTCTCTGCTTATGCCAAATGTACGCCAGAGTGCGGGAAACTTCCTGTGCCACAAAGATTCCGGATATAGAATTGTATTGTTGGCACCCGGCGCAAGCTCGATGGCATTTTTTCTTTTGGGGTTAAACAGGTAATAATCATTATCCGGGAAATAAGCATTCATCAGCCTGATCACTTCCCGGCTATAGGTTCCCAGCCCGCGTGAATTGTGAAAGGCTCTCTTGGCATCATATGCTATTTTCATTTCCGGAAGGGTATAACATTTTTTTTCTATTTGCAAAAGTAAGATTTTTACGATAAGCTTAAGCATCGATAATTGGGGTGAAATCACGATATTATTTTCATAATCAAAAATAAAGAGTATCTTTGCAGCCGGCAGGTCTTACACGACCAGCTCCTGCTGAATCTCCCAGGATCGGAAGGTAGCAAGAGTAGGCGGTTGTAGCGGTGCGATGTAATCAGCCTGCCTTTTTTATTTTTCCCCTTTACTTTTATTTATAATCTTTTGCCTGTTTAAGCGGTTCAATGTATCTTTATTGGCATAAACATTTAATTACTGACTAATGAAATTTTTTATTGATACTGCCGATCTTTCCCAGATCAGGGAAGCCAACGACCTGGGCATACTTGACGGCGTTACAACCAACCCTTCGCTGATGGCGAAAGTGGGTATTAAAGGTAGTGAGGCTGTTTACCAGCATTACAAAACAATTTGCGAAATGGTTGACGGCGACATCAGCGCCGAAGTAGTGTCTACCGAGTTTAAGGAAATTGTGGAAGAAGGAAAAAAACTCGCAGCCATTCACGGCAACATCGTTGTAAAAGTTCCGATGATCAGAGAAGGCATCAAAGCCATCAAATGGTTTACAGACAATGGTATTAAAACCAACTGTACGCTTGTGTTTTCAGCAGGCCAGGCAATACTGGCGGCAAAGGCTGGCGCCACTTATGTTTCCCCGTTCATCGGCAGGATTGATGACAGCGGCTGGGAAGGCGTACAACTCATAGAACAGATCGCTGATATCTATGGCGTTCAGGGCTACGATACCCAAATACTCGCGGCTTCTATCCGTAGCAGCAATCATATCATTCAATGTGCACAGGCCGGCGCCGACGTGGTGACTTCTCCCCTGGAACCGATTTTAGGTTTGCTGAAGCACCCGCTGACTGATTCAGGGCTGGCAAAGTTCCTGGAAGATGCCAGGAAATTTGCATAGCATAATTTTAAAAATAATTGATGGAAGAAAAACTTAAATGGACAAAACTCTCTTCGGAGTATTTGTTCAAAGAGCAATGGTTTACAGTAAGGAAAGACAGCTGCGAACGAGCAGATGGTAAAATAATAGAGCCATATTATGTTTTTGAATTTCCGGAGTGGGCTACAGCGCTTGCTTTAACGGAAGACAATAAGGTATTGATCGTAAAGCAATATCGCCATGCACTGGGCGAAGTATGCATTGAGCTGCCGGGCGGCTGTGTAGACAGCACAGATGAAACCAATGAAGATGCTATCCGCCGCGAACTGCTGGAAGAGACAGGCTATACGTTTGAGTCGGTGCACTATCTCGGCCGCACGTCAGCAAATCCGTCTACCAACTCCAACCTCATGCACATGTTTATTGCACTGGGCGGCAGGAAAACAGACATTCAGCAATTGGACGAGAACGAGCAGATCATTGTTGAAGAAATTTCCCTGGATGAGTTGATGGAACTTGTAGATGAAAAACGGATTGTACAATCCATGCATCTGACCACTGTTTTTTATGCATTGCGCTATTTAGATAAAATACAGTTTGTGAAATAGTGTTGAAGAAAATAGCTATCATAGGCGCTGAAAGTACCGGTAAAACACACCTTTGCCAGGACCTGGCAGCGCATTACCAGGTACACTGGTGCCCGGAATTTGCGAGAGAGTACCTGCTGATGCATGGCAGGGAATATGATTATGACGATCTTGAAATTATTGCCAAAGGACAGGTGGCGTTAGAAGAATCTTACATACACAGATCCATATCAGAAAATAAAGACTTCCTTTTTATTGATACAGACATGTACATCATGAAGGTATGGAGTGAATATGTGTATAACCGTTGCCCCTTCTACATCCTGGAACAGATCGTTTTACGAAAATACGACCTGTATTTGTTTACAGATATAGATATTCCCTGGCAAAAGGACGAACTGCGTGAGTATCCCGACCTGAAAAGCAGGAGAGAGCTGTATTTTATGTACAAAGATTGCCTTATTAACCAGAACACGCCGTGGCATTTGGTTTCAGGCCATGCAGCGCAAAGAACACGGAATGCTATTGCAATGCTTGTGCATGCTTTTTCTTATACATAAAATAGATGGGTATGCCTGTGAGCACAATGACAATACCCAGCACGGATGTCTGCCATTTATAGATCAGCAAGCCCAGCGCCATGGTGCCTGCCAGCAGGAAGTAGATGATGGGTATCACGGGGTAGCCAAACGCTTTATAAGACCTTTCCGCATCCGGCCGGCTTCTGCGCAGCCTGAAAATTCCCCAGATGGTCAGTATATAAAATACCAGTGTAACGAATACTACATAGTCCAGCAGCAAGCCGTACTTTCCGCTCAGGCACAACACAGAGGCCCACAAGCACTGTATCCACAAGGCGTGTCCCGGCACATGGTTTTTATTTAGTTTTTTTGCTCCCTTAAAGAAGAGTTTATCATGAGCCATGGTATAGTATACTCTTGCCCCTGAAAGTATCAATCCATTGTTGCAGCCAAAGGTGGAGATCATGATCATGGCAGCAATGATGTATGTGCCTATAGCACCGAAGATCTGTGTAGATGCCACGGTGGCTACGCGGTCTTGTGTGGCAAAAGCTATGCTGTCAGCAGATTCCAGGGGATATATGCCGCTTGCCGGCATTGCCGGTACCAGGGGCAGTACGGCTGTGTACATGAGGTTGGTGAATAAATAAATGACTACCACGATGGTTGTACCAAAGAACAAACTAAGCCCTACATTTCTTTTAGGATTTTTAATTTCACCGGCTATATAGGTTACATTTTCCCAGGCAACGCTGCTAAACACAGAGCCCACCATTGCCGCTGATATCAACCCGATGATGAGGTAAATATTATCTGCGGCCATAAAAGCCGACCAGCCGGTCTGATGGCCTGCTGCATCTTTTACAGGTTGCGTAAAAGAAAAATCAAAAGCATTGGACCAGTTGGCATTCCAGACTTCAGCCTTAGTGCCCAGTACCAGCCCGAAGACGATCAAAGCGAACAGGGACAATAACTTCGTGCCGGTAAAGAACTGCTGTATCAGCTTGCCTTCCTTTACGCCGCGGGAATTCATATAGGTCAGGAAAATGATCAGTGCAATAGAGACCAGTTGCGCGGGATATAGCCTGAACCAGTCTCCCAGCCGGAATAGAATGTTGTCTTCCGTCATCGCCAGCGCCGGGAAGAAATAGCCGGCAAACTTGCTGAAAGCAACGCCAACAGCCGCAATGGTACCCGTTTGTATCACAGAAAAGAAACTCCACCCGTATAAAAAACCCGTCAGCGGGTTGTACGCTTCTTTCAGGTAAATGTATTGCCCGCCTGCTTTTGGAAACATGGATGAAAGTTCGCCGTAACTCACTGCCGCAAAGATGGTCATAATGCCGGTGATCAGCCAGATCAGGATCAGCCAGCCTGCCGAACCCACGTTCCTGGTCATGTCTGCAGTTACAATAAATATTCCGGAACCGATCATGCTTCCGGCTACGATCATGGTAGCGTCAAGCAGTGAAAGCGTAGGTTTTAGTTGCTTCTGTTCTTTTTGCATATAGTAAAAATAACATATTGCAAAGAAACTTTAAGCGTGGGTGAGATATTTTTCAATGGAAGAAAATATTTTTTCAGTAGCGCCGATGTTTTCCTGCACGTAGATTCCGGCAGCGCTTTTTACCCTGGATATCAACGCATCATCACTAAGCAACCAGTCCATTGTTTGTTCAAATTCCAGCGCATTTTCTACCGGGAAGCCGATTCCACGTTCTACCAGGTCTACCGCTTCCGGAAATTTTTCATACGCCGGTCCGAACACCACAGGACTGCCGAATACGAGGGGTTCCAGCACATTGTGTATACCGTCATCGCCGAATGCACCGCCTACATAGCTTATGTACGCGTAGTTGTAGAGCCGGCTGAGCATGCCAATGTTGTCTATTACAAGTACATTTACGCCGGATTGTTTGTCCTGCGGATCATAGTTTGCATAAGCTACCGCGTGCTCATAAATTTTCAGGCATTCTTCAATCCTGTCTTTTTCAACTTCGTGTGGCGCAATGATGAAGCACATTTCAGGATGTACCTTTGCAAAATGTTTTATTACCAGGTCGTCTGCTTCCCAGGTGCTGCCTGCTACAAATACTCTTTTATTGCCGCAGAATGCCGCAATTTTATCTACCGCGCTCCAGTTATTTTTGGTGGCAAGCACACGGTCGAACCTGGTATCTCCGGTCACTGTTACATGCTCTATACCGATTGTGTGCAATAAATCTTCTGAGGATTTTTTCTGTACAAAAAAATGAGTGAAATAAGAAAGTGTTTTACGGTTCAGCCCGCCATACCATTTAAAGAAAGGTTGCGATGCCCTGAACAGCCCGGAAACAAGGAACAGCGGTGTTTCAGCGCGATGTATTTCCTGCAGGTAATAATGCCAGAACTCGTATTTTATAAAAAATACAATGGAAGGTTTAGTGATTTTCAGGAACTTTCTGGCATGGCGCCGGCCATCAAGCGGCAGATAAAAAACCCAGTCTGCCTGGTTGTAATTTTTCCTGACCTCGTAACCGGAAGGGGAGAAGAAGGTTACCAGTATGCGGTAGTTCGGATAGTCTTTTTTAAGTTTTTCTATCAACGGGCGTCCCTGTTCAAACTCTCCGAGAGAAGCACAGTGAAACCAAGCTACAGGCGATGTATTTGCTGCAAAAGCATGCCTGAGTTGTTTGAAAATATGCTTCCTTCCGTTTACCCACAGCTTTGCTTTTCGGTTGAATAAGGAAAGGATTTTTGCTCCGGCGGAATAGAGCCATAAAAACAATTTATAAAATAGAATACCGGGAAACATCAGACAACTTTTAACGAAGTTAGCTTATTCATTTGTAATGCCTGAAATATATTGCAGGATTTCTGCAGTATTTTCAGGAGCAAACCATTTATAATCTGCATCTTTTTTAAACCAGGTGAGCTGCCTCTTGGCATAGCGCCTGGTGTTTTTCTTAATTTCTTCAACAGCATCTTCCAGGGGCAGGCTGCCATGCAGGTAAGCGAATAATTCCCTGTAGCCCACTGTCTGTAAGGCATTCAGGTGTTGATATGGCTGCAACGATATTGCTTCCTGCAACAATCCCTGGTCCATCATAGCATCTACCCGGGTGTTGATGCGGTTGTATAAAACTTCGCGCTCCCGGTCTAAGGCAATCTTTATCGTTTTAAAATTTCTATGAACCCTGCCGGCTGTGCGAAAATGGCTTATAGATTTTCCGGTATGTTGTATTATTTCCAATGCGCGCATCAACCGGTGTGGATTTCGTTTTTCTGATGTTTCGAAAAAAACAGGATCTTTTTCTTTGAGTTGAGTTTGAAGCCATTCGATACCGTTAAGTTTATAAGCTGCAGAGATGCTTTCTCTTAAACCAGCAGGCACTTCCGGTATTTGATCTATTCCGTTTAGCAAAGCATCAATATACAGGCCTGTGCCGCCCGCCATTACGGCAACATTCGTTCTTGAAAAAATATTTTCAAGAACCTCAAGACCGTATCTTTCAAACAGGCCGGCGTTTACATGGCCTGTTACGGAATGGGAATTTATAAAATGATGTGCTGCGCTGTTAAGTTCTTCTTCAGAAGGCTTTGCTACGCCAATGTTGAGTTCACGGTAGCATTGCCGTGAATCTGCAGATAATATTTCTGTATGAAAATGCCGTGCAACTTCAATAGCCAACGCCGTTTTTCCGGAAGCTGTAGGCCCCGCGATCACTATCAGCAAAGGTTTTTGCATAGCGGAGATTTTACGCTTAATCCTGGAACACATAGCTGCCCACGTCTTCGGCAGTAATGGTTTTGCCCGAAAGTATCACCAGTCTTTCCACCACGTTTCTGAGCTCACGTATATTACCTGTCCAGTCGTGTGCCTGCAGGCTTTCAATGGCTTTTTTGTCAATGCTTTTTGGTGCCTGGCCGTAGTCTGCAGCAATATCTTTCAGAAATTTATCTACCAGCAATGGTATGTCTTCAATCCTTTCATTGAGGGAAGGTACTTTTATCAGGATCACACTTAATCGGTGATACAGGTCAAGCCTGAAATTTTTATTTTCCACTTCCTCCAGCAGATCCTTGTTCGTAGCGGCTATTACGCGCACGTCTACCGATATTTCTTTTTCTCCGCCCACACGGGTGATCTTTCCTTCCTGCAAGGCACGCAATACTTTGGCCTGCGCATCTATGCTCATATCGCCGATCTCGTCCAGGAACAGCGTACCTCCGTTGGCTTGTTCAAATTTACCAATGCGCTGCTTTACGGCAGAAGTAAATGAACCTTTTTCATGGCCAAATAATTCACTTTCTATCAGCTCACTCGGTATGGCCGCACAGTTCACTTCAATGAGCGGGGATGAAGACCTGTTGCTGTGTGCGTGTATAGACCTCGCAACCAGTTCTTTACCTACGCCATTTTCACCGGTAATAAGCACGCGGGCATCAGTAGCTGCAACTTTATCGATGGTAGCTTTGATCTTAAGAATAGGTTCCGACTCACCGATCATCTCCACGGATTTATCAATTTTTTTCTTCAGTACCTTGGTTTCCTTAGAAAGGGAATGCCTGTCAAGCGCGTTTCTTACCGTTATGAGCAAGCGGTTCAGATCCGGTGGCTTGGAAATATAGTCGTACGCGCCTTCTTTTACAGCATCTACAGCGCTTTCAATGGTGCCGTGGCCGCTGATGAGAATGATGGGTACATCGGGATTGTAGACAGAGGCTTTTTTAAGAAATTCCATGCCGTCCATCTTGGGCATTTTTATATCGCACAATACAGCGGAGTAAACATTTTGAGTAAACAATTTCCATCCTTCTTCGCCATCAGCAGCTTCCTGGACTTTGTATTTTTCAAAAGACAATATCTCAGCAAGTGTTTTCCGGATAGCTTTCTCATCGTCTATAATTAAAATGGTATTACTCATAACTCGGGCAAAAATTTACACGCGAAGTTACATCTTCGGAAGTGTTTTTTAAAATTTAATTTATTGCTAAAATATTGTTTGTGAAATGTTATACATAGTTGTAAATGAATTTTTTATCAATAATTGATTAACTTTACTAAGGAATATATTTAATAACTTAAAACTATAAACAAATGAGTGCTAAACAAATTTTAATCGGAACCGTAGCCGGCGTGGTTGCCGGAGCAGTAGCAGGTATTTTGCTGGCTCCACAATCGGGAGAAGAAACCCGCCAGCAGATCTCAGACAAGACAGACGAAGTAAAAAGAAAAGTGCGTAACTGGACAAGCAGCTCAATCGAAGAACTTGAAGACCTGAAAAATGTATTTGCCAAAGAAGTGGTTGGCCTTAAAGACGATGTTCGCGAAAGAGTCTTAAAGCTGATCAATGAAGGCAAAGAGTCTTACGAAAACATAAACGCTTAACCGCGATCTTTTTTAGATGAATAAATAATCAGGTAGCTGCCGGATAAATGGCGGCTACTTTTTTTTGTATCTTGCAGCCCCATGAGAAAGTTTGAAGATACTTATTTGCATAAAGGCCTAAGGAAGAAATTGGTAGCACAACTGAAAGAGCAGGGTATAAAAGACCAGCGCGTTCTGGATGTGATCAATAATATTCCGAGGCATTTCTTTTTAGATTCTGCCTTCGACAAAATTGCTTATGAAAACAGGCCTTTCCCTATCGGTGAAGGGCAGACCATTTCACAGCCCTATACCGTAGCTTACCAGACAGAGCTTTTGAATGTACAGCAGGGTGATAAGATTTTGGAGGTGGGTACAGGCAGCGTATACCAGGCGCTGGTACTGGCACAATTAGGGGCAGAAGTACATACGATTGAGCGCCAGAAAAAGTTGTTTGATGCACAGGAGAAAAAGCGCAAACGCCAGGAATTCTTCAATCATCCGGATATACATTTTTACCTGGGCGACGGATACCTGGGCGTGCCCGAAGAAGCGCCTTTTGATAAGATCATCATTACGGCAGCGCCACCGTTTATACCGGAAAAACTGATGGCACAACTCAGGATAGGCGGAGTAATGGTTGCTCCTGTTCAGGATGCGGACGAACGCCAGATCATGATGCGCATTACAAAAAACGACGATGGCACCTGGGAAGAAGAGCGCTTTGAAGAATTTGTTTTTGTACCCATGCTCATGAATATCAATCACTAAGCAGGATCAAAATATATAATTTAACTAACGCTTTGGGTTTTTTGTTAGAGATAATTCCTTATTTTTTCGTAACTTTGCATTTCCGAACTAATTTTTAACCATAAATTTAGAAGTGAGAATGGCCAGCCAAAGTTTGTTAGAAAAATTACAACTCGGTAGTGAAAAGAATATCTTGATACAGGGACTACCATCATCCGTCGAAAAACATTTCTCTAAAATCAGCTTTTCTAAAAACGTAACACCCTTACTGAAAATAAAGAAGATAGACTTTGCTTTAATTTTTGCATTGAGCAACAGCCAGCTTTGCAATATTCTCAAAGATGTGTTCCCGGCACTCAACATCAATGCCAGATTGTGGATCGCTTATCCCAAGCCTGCCAGCAAGATCGTCAGCGACCTGAACAGGGATTGCTCCTGGTCTGTGCTGAAAGACAGCGGCTTTGAATCTAAAGAAGATATTGAAATGGACACTGTGTGGTCTGCCATCAATTTTGTGAGAGAGTTTACAGGCGATGCAGAAATTATGAAGGAAGCTAAAAAATCAGATACGGTTTCTGCACCTACTTCAGCTAAGTTTGAAAAAAAACTGTCCATTATACCAGTGGAGCTTTCTACCTTATTTAATAAGCAGGTTGAAGCTAAAGAGTTTTTTGCCTCCCTGTCGCCCAACAACCAGAAGCAATACGTTACCTGGATCACAGGAGCTAAGCGTGCAGATGTAAAGCAGAGAAGGCTGGAGGCTACCGTGGAAAAACTGCTTGCCGGTAAAAAATCTCCCCTGGAAAAATAAAATATTCCGATCGTGATAGAGTTACGTGATAGAGTTAATGAAGGGCCGCAAATAATTGTGGCCTTTCTGATATATTGTTGTCGGTGAAAACACCCGGCACAGCGATAATAAAAGACTGCAATCAATTGTGGTCTTTTTTTTGATAGAATAACGGCAGGCAAACAGGAGGGTAAAAATATTTCCTTATCTTTATTTAAATCAACTTTTAGCATTGCGGCTATGACTAAATTAATTACCAAAGGCATCCAGATCAGCGTTGAGACATTTTATCAGCGGGAATACAGCAATCCGCTGATGAATGAGTACATGTTTGCTTACCGCATTACCATTGATAATTACAACGGTTTTCCCATAAAATTATTATCCCGTAAATGGTTTATCCACGATAGTAATGCATCGCTTGAAAATGTGGAAGGCGAAGGCGTAATAGGCCAGCAGCCGGTGATACAGCCCGATGAGCATTTTCAATATGTAAGCGGTTGCAGCCTGCGCACAGACGTGGGTAAAATGCACGGGTTTTACATCATGGAAAATCAGCACAGTTATGAACAGTTCGAAGTAGCTATCCCTGAATTTATCATGGTATGCCCCGATAAGTTGAATTAGGGTAGCTTAAGTTGCCATTATTGTAAATGAATGCGTTCGTGCTGTTCGGGAATAATGACTTCTCTATATCCTTTCTTCATAAGCTTTTCACGAAAATGCAGCTGTACATCATACTCCCCGTGCACAAGGAATAGGGATTTGATTTCTGCCGGGTTCTGGCAGGCCAGGAACTGGCAGAGATCGTCATAATCGCCGTGAGCGCTCATGCTGCGCATAACGCCAACCTCTGCAACCACATCAAACTCTTCCCGGAATATACGCACCTGCTTTTGACCGTTCATCAGCCTGCCTCCCAGCGAATTTGGTTCGCAATAGCCCACGATGAGTATGGAATTTCTTTCGTCTGAAATATTGTTCATGATGTGGTGCTTCACACGCCCGGCGTCTGCCATGCCGCTGGCAGAAATAATCACCATCGGCCTGCGGTCTGCATTCAATGCCTTGCTTTCCTCCACAGAGCCGATAAACAGCAGGTTGTCGAAATCAAACGGGTCATGGTCGTACTGCAATATTTTTTTCAGCCGGTTATTAAAATTCTGCGGGTGGCTTTTTACCACCTGTGTAGCTTCGTAGCTTAGCGGGCTGTCTACATAGACCGGCACTTTGGGGAGCGATCTTTCGAGGCTAAGCTGGTTGAGAAAATATAACAGCTCCTGGGTGCGCCCCACGCTGAATGCGGGGATAATGAGTTTGCCTTTCTTTTCCATACAGGTTTTGGTAACCCAGTAGAGCAAAGTCTCTGCCGTGTCAAACACGCCTTCATGCAGGCTGTCGCCATAGGTGCTTTCCATGATCAGGTAGTCGGCCTGCGGGAATACTTCCGGTGATTTCAGTATTACATCCTTATACCTGCCGATGTCTCCGCTAAAGCTGATGCGTTGTTCTTTGCCTTCCTCCCTGATCGCCAGATGCACACAGGCGCTGCCGATGATATGGCCTGCATCTGTAAATAAAAGCTTTACATCATCATTGATCTGCATCCAGTGGTTGTAAGGAGTTTCTACAAATAAAGGGCATACACTTCTCGCATCTGCAACCGTATACAGCGGCTCATAAGGCGGTAAGCCTTCTTTAGCTCGTCTTTTATTTACAAACTCCGTGTCGCTTTCCTGTATACCGGCGGAGTCTTCCAGCAGTATTTTGGCCAGGTCTACCGTAGCAGGTGTGCAATATATTTTTCCTGTAAAGCCATCGCCCACCAGCTTGGGAATAAGCCCTGAATGGTCTATGTGTGCGTGTGAAAGTATCAGCACATCTATATCTGCGGCATTAAAGCCGAAATTTTCGTTTAACGCAAAAGTCTCCTTACCCATTCCCTGGAACAGCCCGCAATCCAGTAAAATTTTATAGCCATTTTTAAGGGTGATCAGGTGTTTTGAACCGGTGACGGTGCGCGCTGCGCCATGGAAAGTGATGTGCATGTAATTATTTTTTTAATACAGATACTAAAAGTAGCAATTTATTAAAACAATAAAAACTAAGTACAAATATCTTTTGTTAAATGAAGTATTACAGAATTTGCCGGAGTGCTTTATTGATGTCTGCAGCCCTGTTGTAAACCATAAAATGTGTGCCGCCGCTGATAATGATAGCGCCATTGCCTTTAGGACAGGAAAGTAAACGGTCTTTGTCGCCGTGAATGTATACAAGGTTGCCAGGCTCTTGGTTGTTTTTCCAGGAAGCTACAGCCTTCAAGGCCCAGATGCTGAACTGGCGCGAAGAATCTTTGCGCATGTCTGCCAGCGCCTTTCTGTCTTCTTCAGAGTGTGCGCCGATAAAAGCAGCTATAAAGCGGTTCCTGTTTTTATTCACCAGGTAAGGTGCAGCCTTTTGCAGTTTTAATTTACCTGCAAGCCTTATCCACAAAGGGAGCTGTTGAGAGGTAGCGGCTCCGGAAATAATGATTGTTTTTTTAGGCTGAATGATTTTGTTGATTTCAGATGCGATCATGCCGCCGAGCGACAAGCCAAGCAGTATAAAGTCTTGCTTATCGTCAATATATGCTGCTAATCTGCGGGCATATTGTTCGATGCTCTCTGTTAGGTAAGGTTCTATCCACTCAAGATGCACAGGCTCATAATTTTGAGGCAGGTTGATGTTATTAAATATTCTTTTGTCTGTGCCCAGCCCGGCTATGAGATAGATTTTCATGTGTGTATAATTAATTTTTTCTGTTTGCCACATGGAATAACCAGCTTTTTAGATTCATACTCATTCACGGTTGGTATAGATTCCTAATCTTTATGGTTATTTCATGTGTGTATATTTATTTGTTTTTCAGTTGCCACATGGAATAACCATTTTTTTTAGATTCAATATTCATTCACGGTTGGTATAGATTCCTAATCTTTATGGTTATTTCATGTGTTAATATTTAATTTTTTCTGTTTGCCACATGGAATAACCAAAACCTTAATCTTTATTATCATTCCCGGTTGGTAAAGATTCCTAATCTTTATGGTTATTTCATGTGTATAAATTTTAGTTCGCCGCTTTGCGGCTGTTTTTAATGGTCACATGGAATAGCCTTTATTCATCCGCGGTTGGTATGCACCTTTGCTTATTGCTATTTCATGTGTATTTATTTGTTTTTTCTTTATGGTCGCATGGAATAGCCTTTATTCATCCGAGGTTGGTATGCAACTTTGTTTATGGCTATTTCATGTGTGTATTATTTTTTAGTTGCCACATGGAATAACCATTTTTTTTAGATTCAATACTCATTCCCGGTTGGTATAGATTCCTAATCTTTATGGTTATTTCATGGCTACTTATTTACATAAACAGGAAAGCAATTACCTGGAAAACCAGGAAAAACATGCAGGTAGCCCAGATCCATTTCGGTACGGGCAATGGCGTGTTTTCTTTTTTAATCATCATCAGGCTAAAGATCAGTACCAGGTTGAGTAAGGGAGAAATGATCCAGCCGCCGGATAACGATATAAATGCCTTGCCGGAAGCATTGGCAATAATTTTTGTGCGCAGTAAAAAATCAGCTGCATATAAGGCATTGAAGATAATTGCCAGCTTAGACAAAAAAGATATTCTGTTCATTTCAGTGCCTGCAAAGTTATATAGATTTTCCCTGTTTATTATTTTTAACTCATGTGTTTTGGCTTATCTTTGACGCCTTAATTAATAAATTTATGGAATATAGTAAATTGATTTCTGTTACAGGAATGGGCGGCCTATACGAACTGGTTGGGAGCAAATCAGATGGAGCTATTGTGCGCTCCCTGGAAGATAAATCTACCAAGTTTGTATCATCGCGTTCGCACCAATTTTCGCACCTTGAAAGTATAGAAGTGTACACCGTAAAAGAAAATGTAAACCTGGTGGAAGTTTTTAAGGCAATGAAAAACAGCGCCGAACCCATACCCGATCATAAAGATGCCAAAGCGGTAAAAAGCTATTTTGAGAAAGTTTTTCCTGAACTTGATTTTGAAAGAGTCTACGGCAGCGATATGAAAAAAATGATACGCTGGTACGGTTTTTTTGAACTCAACAATATAGATTTTGAAAAAACAACTGCGGCAACAAACGAGGATGTTAGTGAAGAAGCTGAGACAGAACAAGCTGCAGAAACCCGGCAAGCGGAAACAGCTAAAGAAGAAAATGTAGAAACAGAAGTAAACACGGCAAAAAAAGTGGCAGACAAAAAAAGCGCAGAAGCAGATGCAAAGAATGCCGGAGAAAAGAAAAAATCTTCTGCTAAGAAAACCGGGAACATAGGAGATTGATACAAATACCTTTTATTTATTTATAAGCGCGGCATATTACCGTGCTTTTTTATTAAGTCAGATTTCGCCGGTTAATATCATGCTTTTGGCAGTTTTTTGAAAGCATGCTTACTAATAAAAATTTTTTAAAAATAATCCGCAATAAATCCCTGAAAACAAACTATTTTTCCTTATTTTTATCGAAATCTTAAGGCTATGTCAGACAACAAAGTTATTTTTAATTATGACGGAAAGGAGTACCAGTATCCTATCATTGAAAGCACTCTCGGCGACAGGGGTATTGATATTTCTAAACTAAGATCAGACACAGGTCTGATCACTCTTGATATCGGCTATAAAAATACCGGTTCCACAATCAGTAATATCACTTACCTTGATGGGGACAAAGGTGAATTGTTCTACAGGGGATATCCCATTGAACAGTTGGCAGAGAAATCAAACTTTACGGAAGTAATGTATCTTTTACTTAACGGAGAACTGCCCAACAAAGAGCAGTTTAACCATTTTGAAAGAGAGATCAAAAAGCAGAACTGGGTTTCAGAGGAAATGAGACGCCTGCTGGAAGTTTTTCCACGCTCTGCGCACCCGATGGGTGTATTGTCTTCATTGACTTCTGCGCTGACTGCCTTTAATCCTAAAGCAGTAAATATTGAATCGCACGACGATGTTGAAAAAGCTTCCGAACTGCTTATTGCAAGGTTTGCTATTCTTTGTGCCTGGACATACAGGAATATGAACGGCTATCCTTTGATCAAGGGGAACAATAAACTGAACTATGTTGAGAATTTTTACAACATGATGTTCAGGATGCCCAATGAAGAGCTGGAAGTAGACCCGGTGCTGATCAATGCTTTGGATAAAATCCTGATCTTACACGCCGATCACGAGCAAAACTGCTCTGCATCTACTGTAAGAATGGTTGGCTCCGCAAGAGCCGGCCTGTTTGCATCTATCTCTGCAGGGGTGTCTGCGCTCTGGGGACCGCTTCATGGCGGCGCTAACCAGGCTGTAATTGAAATGCTGGAACAAATAGTGGCAGACGGCGGCAATGTACAGAAATATGTAGACATGGCTAAAAGTAAGGACAGCTCTTTCCGCCTGATGGGCTTCGGCCACAGGGTGTACAGGAACTTTGACCCGCGCGGAAAGATCATTAAGAAAGTAATGGATGAAGTGCTGGACGACCTGGATGTGCATGATGAAATCCTTGAAACAGCATTGAAGCTGGAGGAGATAGCGCTGAAAGATGAGTACTTTATTGAAAGAAAATTATACCCGAATGTGGACTTCTATTCCGGTATCATTTACCGTGCCATGGGCATACCCACAGAGATGTTTACGGTATTGTTTGCTTTGGGCCGTCTGCCCGGTTGGATAGCTCAATGGACAGAGCATCGCCTGCACGAAGACCCAATCGGAAGGCCCAGACAGGTTTACCAGGGAGCCGTGAAGAGAGATTTTGTGGAAATGGAAAACAGGTAATAGTATACTATTTACATGATAATTGTGCCGGTGATTTTCGCCGGCATTTTTTTTGATTATTAAACCACAATGCGAAGAATGTCAGCTGAAAACACCTGACATTGCATTAAAACCCTTAATACTGACACCAGAATGGTGAAAATGCGCCTTGTGTAACCTACGTGTGCCTTGTGTTTTTTGACTTGGTGTTTTTGTAACGATACAATTAATGATGTGGAGGCATCTTTCAACCACGATCGATACAAAGGGTACAAAGTTCCACAAAGAAATGAAGAATGTCAGGTGAAAACACCTGACATGGCATCGAAGAAGCACAAAATTCCACAGAGAAATGAGGAATGTCAGCTGAAAACACCTGACATGGCATCGAAGAAATTTATTTTCTCAACACCTGATGCAATCCCAATCTGTAATTTGCAATTTGCAATCTGCAAATATCTTAAAAATCAGCCAGTTTCCTGATGGCATCCGTGAAGCTTTCCCAGCTGAATTTTTCTTTTTCCTGCTTTACGTTTGCAATAAGCAATGCCTCATCCATGGTGTAGAGCCTTTCAATACCCGCAGCAATTGCAGCAGGTTCGGCCTCTGTAACCACACCGGCTTTTCCGTCGGGTACAATGTCGGCCAGGCCGCCTACATTGGTTACCAGCATTGGTTTTTCAAAATGGTAGGCAAGCGGAGTTACGCCGCTTTGGGTGGCATCGCGGTAAGGCTGTATCAGGAAGTCGCAGGCAGACAGGTAATATTTTACTTCTTCGTTGGGAATAAAGTCTGTGCGCAATACCAATGCATCTTCTATACCCAATGTTTTTATTTGTTCATGGTAAGCTTCCGCATTGCCATAAAACTCACCGGCTATTATCAGCTTCGGAAGCGATGCGTTTCTATCCTTTAATATTTTTATTGCATCCAGCAACAGGTCCAAGCCTTTGTATTTCCTGATAAAGCCAAAGAAAAGAATATATTTTTCGTCAGGCTCGAGGCCCAGGTATTTGCGCGCTTCCTGCTTGCTTACCGGGTCGCCGAAGTTGTCTATCAACGGGTGTTCATGCAATACTACCGGTGCATTGGTAACTTTTTCAGTATCGTTCATCACCGTTTGGCTCATGGTAATAAAGCCGTCAAACGGCTTCACAAAATACCTGGTGAGCATTTCATCGCCCATCCGTTTTTCATGGGGAATAAGGTTATCTACCAGGCACACCAGTTTTGTATGTTTATTCCTTTTTATAATCCGCGAAATAGTGCCCAGGCAAGGGCCCATAAAAGGCATCCAGTAACGTATGATAACTATGTCCGGGCATAGCTTTTTTATTTCATTGCCAACCATGAGCCAATTGACCGGGTTGACGGAATTAACAGCAACTTTTATATCGACACCTTTCGGCGGAATGCCCAATGAATACTGGGTTTTGCCGGGAAATAAAAAAGACGGGTATTGCAGTGAAAAGGTATAAATTTTTACTTCATCAGCTTCCTTCTGAAACTGAAGGGCCATGCGCTCATTAAAAGAAGCAAGCCCGCCGCGTAAAGGATAGGCCGGGCCTATGATTATGATATTTTTTGTTGTATTGCTGATGTCGGATGCAGATTAAGTTATAGTTGTTATTTCGGGAACATCATCCTGTAATCCACGCTCACCTTGCCTTTGCTGATGTCGTTGAGTTTTCTTTGCAGCATTTTTTTGCGCAAGGGTTTCAGGTAGTCAATAAATAATTTGCCTTCTATGTGGTCGTATTCATGCTGGATCACGCGTGCCGTAAGCCCGTTGAAGGTTTCTGTGTGTTTATTAAATGCCTCATCGTAGTACTCTATCACGATGGTTTCCGGGCGATTGATATCTTCGCGCACTTTCGGTATGCTCAGGCAGCCTTCATTATAAGCCCATTCCCTTCCTTCGTAATTCAGAATTTTCGCGTTGATAAAAACTTTTTTAATGCCGGGTTTGTCAGGGTAATGCTGCACTTCATCATCATCTTCATTATTGTCGAACACCTGTGTACTGTCAACCAGGAAAAGCCTGATATCCCTGTTCACCTGTGGTGCTGCCAAACCCACGCCATTGCTATAATACAGCGTTTCCCACATATCTTCAATCAACTTTTCCAGATCCGGGTAGTCAGGCGAAATATCCCGACACACTTTCCGCAAAACGGGCATGCCGTAGGCAGTAATTGGTAAAATCATACATCAAATTTGACTTACAAAAATACGAAAGTTATTTCTTTTTATACGAACGCGCCTGGGCATTATAATCCTGGGAATTAGTCAACAATATTCAAAATCTTTTCTTGCTCTCCATCTTTCGGCTGTAACATAGCAGTATCCTTTATACATGCGGTTGTTCATGATCATAAGGAGGTAGCTTTTTCTTTTTGCAACTTCAGCCTGCAATGCAGGATCAAAGCGGCACATGAACTGTTTTTTCCTATGTTGATGCACATTTACTGTTTACCAAAAATGCCAGGCGGCCAAACATTTTCTTTTCTGTAATTTTTATGCCAGGCAACTCTGCTAGATATGTCCTCACTTTTTCTGCAAGGCTTGTAGGGTATGCCATAGTGACCTGTGATTATATCTTATTCAGGTATTCCTGCAACATAATGGTGGCTGCGATCTGGTCTACATTCTCTTTCTTTTGCCGGTTCTTTTTCTTCATGCCCATTTCCACCATTGCCTGCGAAGCCAGTTTGGAAGTGTACCGCTCGTCTACTTTTTCAACCGGAATCTGCGGGAAATTTTTCTTCAATTGTTCCACTGCTTTTTTTACCAGCGGCGTGGCATGGGTATCGCTGTCGTCCCAGTTTTTAGGCTCGCCTATCAGGATCAATTCCACTTCATTTTCAGCAAAATATTGTTTCAAGAACGGTATGAAATTTCTTGTTTCAATAGTTCTTAGCGCTGAGGCTATTATTTTCAACGGGTCTGTAACCGCAATGCCGGTGCGTTTTCCGCCATAATCAATACAAATTATCCGCGCCATAGTTTCTTGTGTAATGAATGAAGATTTAAGAGAGCATTACCAGGTCTGCGATTACAAACGCAGCAAAAACAATGCTGGCGATGCCGTTGGCAGTCATGAATGCAATATTTACTTTGCGCAGGTCATTTGGTTTTACCAGTGAATGCTGGTAGACAAGCATACCTGTAAACACCGCTACACCAATCCAGTAGAGCCAGTGTACATTTGCAAAAAAACCTATCACAACCACACATGCCGCTGATAATATATGTAATAATATTGAAAAATTTAATGCACTCCTTTTGCCCAATGCTGTGGGTATGGAATGCAGTTGCTGCGACTGGTCAAAGTCCACATCCTGCATAGCGTAAATAATATCGAATCCGCTTACCCAGAATATAACGGCAAAGGAAAGCAGCACAGGAATAAAACTATTTTCCCAACTTCCTGTCACGGCCAGGAAAGCGCCTATGGGTGCAAGTGAAAGCCCCAGTCCCAGTACCAGGTGGCAAAGCGAAGTGAATCTTTTGGTATAGCTGTAAAACAATATCACAAATAAGGCTACAGGCGACAGATAAAAACACATTTTATTGATAAAAAAAGTAGCAGTCGTAAACAGCAGGCAGTTGATGATCACAAAACGCAATGCGTTGTTGGGAGAGATAATGCCTTTAGGTATTTCGCGAATGGCTGTCCTTGGATTTTTTTCATCAAAGCTGCGGTCGAGATAACGGTTAAAACCCATCGCAGCGCTCCTGGCTGTAACCATACAAGCCAATACCAGCAACAGTTTCACAACGATCTCCGTAGTAGTATAAGTTTTGGCTACCGGCTGCATTACGCCCAAAGTAAAACCTATCATCGCAAAAGGCATCGCGAAAATAGTGTGTGAGAATTTTACTAAAGACAGGTAATTTTTAACTGTTTGCATACGTTGCAAATTTAATCATTTCCAGCATAAGAAAGGCGTAAGCCGCAAACAATCATGGCTCATCGAGGTAGGCAGCCAATAGTTTGGGAAAAGCAAACTGTTTCAGCACATCTTCTTCCACCCATTGTTGCGCATGTAGTGTACCTGGCGCCTCTGTAAAATCAATTTCTATGATCTGCGCTTTGATCTTTTGATGTGTAAGCTGCTGTTCTGTTTTAGGAAGAATATTTATTTGCTGCGGGTTCATGCTAAAAACATGGTTACAGAAATCTTTCACAGACTCAATATTCCAGTCGGTCTTCTCCTCTTTTTCTACCAGGTAAAATTCATAGAGGTTTTGCCATATATCGTTTGCTGTTCTTTTATAGATCAGCACTTTATTGCCTGCGCTTATTTTTAACCAGGTCAGGTGCCTGATCTTCTTCCGGATAATATTGTCTTTTACGGGCAGGTGATTGACCAGGCCATTCAGGTAGGCTGCGCAAAAGCTATTCATTATACAATTGTTGCACTCGGGCTTAGCAGGCTTGCAAACTGTTGCCCCAAAGTCCATGATTGCCTGGTTGTAAACTCCCGGCAATTTTTTGTCCAGGTTCTGGTGTGCCAGATCAGTGAAATATTTTTTTCCTTCCGTACTGTCTATAGGTGTATCAATGCCGTAAATTCTTGCCAGTACCCTGAACACATTGCCATCTACAACTGCATAAGGCTTGTTGAATGCAAAAGACAACATAGCAGCAGCCGTATAAGGCCCTATACCTTTAAGTTGAATGATATCTTCATAAGCATCAGGGAAGATGCCTCCTTTTTCAAAATAGATTTCGCGTGCGGTTTTCAGCAGGTTTTTGCAGCGGTTGTAGTAGCCCAGGCCTTCCCAGAGTTTGAATACGCTTTCATCACCGGCTTTTGCCAGGTCGCCAATGGCGGGGAATGCTTCCAGGAAACTTTCATAGTATTTGCGGCCTTGTTCTACGCGGGTTTGTTGCAGTATAATTTCGCTCAGCCAGATTTTATAGGGGTCTTTTACACCTTTCCACGGCATTGAGCGTTTGTTGGAGGTTTCATTCCAGGAGAGTAAATTTTTTCTGAAACGCGCTGGCTTATTCTTCATCTTCAGCAAACATTTCCCTTTCCATTTCTTCCATCTGCACCATATCCCATGCCTCGCTTTCGGTCGGCGTAATATTTAAATTATCCCATAAATCTGCATGGGTCAATTGTCTTTTTATTTCCGGTTGTATATTGCAGATTACCATAGAAGCGTTTTGTGCATAAACCTTGCTATGCATTTCGGCCAGGGTATTTAATTTTTCGCTTCCGGTTGTTAGTACATTTTTAAGGTCAATAATGATATTTTTATTGCCTGACCGGAGTATTTCCTCCACTTTTTCATTTAATTCATATGCTATATTGTCAGTAAAATCATCGTTCAGTGGTGTTAAAACATTGAATTTCTCTTTGGTATCAATTTTGATTTGCATAGCTTGTTATTGTATTAATGTAATTTTCTGATAAATAATTCTGCTAAAATAATCCTATTCGGTTACCTTAGTCAAAATTAAATTAATACTTCCTAAAAGCATCTAAATAAAAAAGGAAAAATACTTCATGGATAATAATTTTTCATTACAATTAAAAGAGGTGATCTCCTTCAGCAGGGAAGAGGCATTGAGGCTGGGAAATGATTTCATCGGGATTGAACACCTCCTGCTGGGCATTATCAAAGAAAAGCAAAATTCGGCTGTAAAGATATTGGAGCAAATGGATGTAGACGTTACCAACCTGCGCGACAGGGTGGAAGATGCAGTGAAAGACAGAAGCGGCAGGAACATTATGAACATTCACAGCTTACCGCTGACCAAACAGGCAGAAAGAGTGATACGCATTACCGTGCTGGAAGCCAAATCACTCAAGAGCTCACAGATTGAAGCCGAACATCTAATGCTGTCCATTCTCAAAAACAATGAGAACGCCGCTACCCAGATATTGAACCAGCTTGACGTTGATTACGAAAATTTTTTAAACAATGTAGGCGTAACAAAGAATGATTTCACTGCGGAATATTCAGACGAGGGTGAAGATGATTTTGAAGAGCAGGCACGCCAGTCTCAGCAAAGGCAGGCACGCGGCACAGGCGCATCTAAAAGTAAAACACCCGTACTGGACAGCTTCGGACGGGACATTACCAAGATAGCTGAGGCCGGTAACCTGGATCCTATTGTTGGAAGGGAGAAAGAAATTGAGCGTGTATCTCAGATCCTTTCACGCAGGAAAAAGAACAATCCTATACTCATCGGTGAGCCGGGCGTGGGTAAAACCGCTATTGTAGAAGGCCTGGCCTTGCGTATTGTTGAGCGTAAAGTGAGCCGTGTATTGTTTGATAAAAGAGTGATCTCTCTTGACCTTGCGGCGCTGGTTGCCGGTACAAAATACCGTGGCCAGTTTGAAGAACGCATGAAAGCCATTATGAATGAGCTGGAGAAAAACCGTGATGTGATCCTCTTCATTGATGAGATCCACACCATCGTGGGAGCAGGCGGCGCCAGCGGCTCACTGGATGCCAGCAACATTTTCAAACCTGCTTTGGCAAGAGGAGAATTACAATGTATCGGCGCCAGCACACTGGATGAATACCGCATGCATATCGAGAAAGACGGCGCTTTAGACCGGCGCTTCCAGAAAGTGCTGATAGAACCGCCTACCGTAGACGAAACCATACAGATACTCAACAACATCAAACCAAAATACGAAGAGTACCATAGCGTTACCTACTCAAATGATGCCATTGACGCCTGCGTAAAACTCAGCGACCGCTACATGACAGACCGGCTTTTGCCTGATAAGGCAATTGATGTAATGGACGAAGTGGGCGCGCGGGTGCACCTGAAAAATATACATGTGCCCCAAAATATTCTTGACCTGGAAAAGAATATTGAAGAAATAAAAGAAGAAAAAAACAAGGTTGTAAAAAACCAGCGTTTTGAAGAAGCTGCCGCATTGCGGGACACCGAAAAGAAACTGCAGCAGGAGCTGGAAACAGCCAAGGAAAAATGGGAAGAAGAAAGCAAGCACACGCGCTACCCCATTGATGAAGAGGCCATTGCGGAAGTGATCAGCATGATGACGGGCATACCCGTAAAACGAATGGTAGAAGCAGAGAATCAAAAACTCAGGAAAATGGGCGACGCCATGCGCGGCATGGTTATCGGGCAGGATGAAGCTATTTCCAAAGTTGTAAAAGCCATACAGCGCAACAGGGTGGGCCTGAAAGATCCGAAAAAACCAATCGGAACATTTATCTTCCTCGGTCCTACAGGTGTAGGAAAAACCGAATTGGCACGTGCCTTGGCGCGCAATATTTTCGACAGCGAAGATGCGCTGGTACGTATTGATATGAGTGAGTACATGGAGAAATTCTCTGTATCCCGCCTCATAGGTGCACCTCCGGGGTATGTAGGCTATGAAGAAGGCGGCCAGCTTACAGAGCGCGTACGCAGGAAACCTTACAGCGTAATTTTGTTTGACGAGATAGAAAAAGCACATCCTGATATCTACAACATTTTATTGCAGGTATTGGACGACGGGCAGCTTACAGACGGCATGGGCAGAAAGGTGGATTTTAAAAATACATTGATCATCATGACTTCCAACATTGGTGTGCGCCAGTTGAAGGAGTTTGGTGATGGTGTTGGCTTCGCAACACAGGCAAAAGTGCAGAGCCAGGAAGAAAATAATAAAGCGGTGATTGAAAAAGCGCTGAAACGTACATTCTCTCCTGAATTCCTTAACCGTATTGATGATGTGGTAATCTTTAATTCCCTTACCAAGGAAGACATATTCCAGATCATTGATATTATTATGAAGGGCGTGTACAAACGTATGCATGGCCTGGGTTACACGCTGGAAATATCCGATGAAGCCAAAGATTATATTGCTGAAAAAGGCTATGATGTACAATTTGGTGCAAGGCCGCTACACCGCGCGATCCAGAAATACCTGGAAGATCCTTTGGCTGAAGAAATCCTGAACAATACCATTACCGAAGGCGATAAGATCATTGCCCACTTTGATAAAGAGCAGGGAAAAATAATCTTTGATGTGGAGAGTAACAAAGAAACCCAGGATGCGTCTGCTCAAAGCAATGCAGAATAAAAGTTGAATAAATTGTATAATGAAAATTCCGGCGCTAACCGGGATTTTTTGTTACCTTACTTTGCCTAAGCTGAATTTTAATTGTACACCTATCAATGGCCTTTTCAGGTTCAGGTTGCCGTTGATGCCGATGCCTATGCCGGTAAATTTTGCAGGTATAAACATATACTCACATTCAAACGGGATGCAAACCGTAGAAATTTTTTGAACAATAAGTATTGTGGTGGTTGTGCCACCGCTATTGGTTACCATTTGGTCTGTGATTTTTCCTGTAAGAAAACCAAGTCCCGCGCTACCATACAGGTGTGAAAGCCTGTTCAGTTGTCTTTTGCCGGCCATTGCTGAAAATTCATGCAGGTTAAACTGATTTTCTCCCATTAGTGCATAGTCGGTATAGTTGCCATAGCGTCCCCTGTAAATCCACTTGTCGTGTTGGTAGTTGGCGCCAATAATATTCGATATAAGACCAGGGTCATGCAATACCAGCCCCACACTACCATCTATCCAAAAAAGGCTATCGCCTTGAAACTGTGCTTGTGCACCGGTACTAAAAAGCAATAAGAAAGCAGAAGAAAGTATTTTTGTGAAAAATTCTTTTTTCATAGCAGTTCTGTTTAATTAAAGTTACTACTTTAAGCAACTAAAAAACTACATAAGGAAATAATAAAAAATTTAAAAGATAATAACAAGGTTGATTTACATTCTTATAAATTTAGCTTCTGTAACTCTTTCACCACCTTGCTTACAGGCAGCCCCACAACGTTGTAATAATCTCCGTTGATAGACCCGATGCCTACAGCGCCGATCCATTCCTGTATGGCGTACGCCCCGGCTTTATCAAACGGTTTGTACTTCTCTACGTAATGAATAATCTGGTCTTTAGTTAATTCATGAAAACTTACTTCTGTCACTTCATGAAAGCTTATCTTATGTTCTGCTGCAAGGATCACGACACCGGAAATCACCAGGTGTGTGTGGCCGCTCAGCCTGCTGAGTATGTTTATAGCATCTTCGCTGTCTGTGGGTTTGCCGATGATTTTATTATGAATGGTTACAATGGTATCTGCGGCAAGGATGATCTTGCCCGGATTATTTTGTTGTACAGCCAATGCTTTCTGCAACGCAATGTATTCCGGTATTTCATACAATGATAGATTGTCAGGAAAGGTCTCATCAGTTTCAGCAGCACATACCTCGAAAGGTATTTCTGCCATTTCCAGTAATTGTTTCCTGCGCGGCGATTGAGACGCGAGTATAATTTTTTCCATGAGAGTAAAAATAAAAAATCCTGCCAGATTATGACAGGATTTTTTGAGGCTCCGAGCGGATTCGAACCGCTGTGCAAGCTTTTGCAGAGCTCTGCCTAACCCCTCGGCCACAGAGCCAAATATTGGACGGCAAAAATAATAAAAATTTATCAAATTGGCAATGTTTATTTATTGATTTAAATTAGCGTAATTAAAAATAAACAATATGACACAGGCTATTCCTGAAAGTGAACTGATCATCAACAGCCGCGGCGCGATCTATCATCTTGACGTGCGGCCGGAAGAACTGGCAGATACCATAATTACCGTTGGCGACCCTGACCGTGTAGCAGAAGTGAGCAAATATTTCGACCAGGTGGAGGTGAAAAGACAGCACCGCGAGTTCGTGACACATACCGGCACCGTAAAAGGCAAACGGATCAGCTGTGTGGGTACAGGCATTGGTCCGGATAATATTGATATTGTAATGAACGAGCTGGATGCACTGAAGAATATAGATTTTGAAGACCGTGTAGTGAAAGAAAAGCTTACAGCGCTCACCATTTTGCGGATAGGTACATGCGGTTCCCTCCAGGAAGATATTCCTGTAGACAGCATGGTTGTTGGCACACACGGCCTGGGCATTGATAACCTGCTAAATTATTACCGCATGGAAAATAATGATGAAGAAAAAGAGCTCTTGCAGCATTTCCTGGCTTTTACGCAGCTAGACGGCAATTCCCGGCCATACATTTCTTCAGCAGGCTCATCTGTATTGAAGCACTTTGTAGAAGGCTTCCATCATGGCATTACAGTCACCTGCCCCGGTTTCTACGGGCCGCAGGGCAGGGTATTGCGTTTAGGCCTCCACTATCCTAAGTTAGTGGATTCGCTCACCACCTTCCGCTATGGCCAGCACAGGATCGCGAACTTTGAAATGGAAACCAGCGCTATTTACGGCCTTGGCAAACTCTTGGGCCACCAGTGCCTGAGCATAAATACCGTGGTGGCTAACCGTGTAAGTAAAACATTCTCTAAAGACGGAAAAGCTTCTGTAGATAAAACTATTCAGTACGTTTTAAGTATTTTAGCGGCTATCTAAAGGTAAATTATTTCAAACACGATGACAATTAATTTCAGCAAGTACCAGGGCACAGGCAATGATTTTGTAATGATTGATGGCAGGGAGCGGGAGATAGCGCTTAGTAAAGAACAGGTCTCAAAACTATGCGACCGCAAATTTGGCATTGGTGCAGATGGTATCATCATTCTGAAAAATAAAGATGGTTACGACTTTGAAATGGACTACATCAACCGCGACGGCTCACGCAGCATGTGTGGAAACGGCGGCAGGTGTGCCGTACAGTTTGCAAGGCAGCTGGGGATTCAGAAACAGGAATATCATTTTTGGGCCATAGACGGTGAGCATATTGCTGCCATTGACCATGAAACACGCTGGATAAATTTAAAAATGAATGATGTAGAATCGGTTAAAAATGCGGGAAATGATTTTATACTGGATACCGGCAGCCCGCACTACGTGCGGATTGTGGAAGAGGACCTGCGCCAATACAAGGTTTTTGATGAAGGGAGAAGTATAAGATACAGTGATGCTGTGGCTCCCGAAGGAGCAAATGTAAATTTTGTAAAAGTAATCAGTGATAACGCTATATTCGTAAGGACTTATGAGCGTGGTGTAGAAGATGAAACACTTAGCTGCGGCACTGGTGTAACTGCGGCAGCGCTTACGTTTCAGCCACATACAAAGGGCTTCAGCAGAGTGTACGTGGAAACTTTAGGAGGCAGCCTTGCTATAGAGTTTGTAAAATCAGATAATCGTTTTACCAATATCCGCCTTTGCGGCCCTGCAGAATGTGTATTTAATGGCACGATTAATGTTTAATCTTTCAATAATTGACATTGTCAATGAATAGAAAATTAACCCTTTAAACAGCATATGAAACGCCTGTTGCGGCTGCCTGCGCGTTACCGGCATCTGTTACACGTTACATATGGCCATTAAAAACAAAAAACAACGTCATGAAAAAGTTATTAGTAGGCCTTTCGCTTGTCTCTATGTTGGCAGTGACCTCTTGCGGCACTATGAATAATCCGGGTATTTTAGGCTCTGTACTGGGGCAAAGTAAAGAATCATTAGCTTCAAGAGCTATCCGTGAAGTGCTTTTAAACGGTGTGTTAAGAGGTATTACCTCCTACAACGGAAACTCTAATGAATTGTATAAGCTCTTCCTGCCCAAAGACCTGGCGAACGTAGTAAATACCCTGGAGCAGCTTGGTATGGGCAGCCTTGTCAACAACGTAGTTTCACAGATCAACGAGGGAGCTAAAATGGCTATCAATGCCGCTGAACCTATTTTTAAAAACGCCATCCAGAACATCACTATCGCAGATGCCATCCAACTGGTGAATGGGGGCCAACATTCCATCACAAACTTTTTCAGGCAGAAAACTTCCGGCCAGTTAATACAGGCTTTTTTGCCGATTGTGTCTGAAAAGCTTGGCAACAGCGAAGCACTGACAACTTATTCCAGGATAGCTAATACCATTAACGCATTGCCGATCGGCAACGCAAAAATTTCTACTGATCTTTCTGAATTCGTGGCGCAACAGGCTATGAACGGCATGTTTAACCTCATAGCTCAGGAAGAAGTAAATATCCGACAGAACGTGGCAGCTCGCACATCTGAAGTGTTGCGGATCGTTTTTGCCAATCCAGGGAATTTCTAATTGTAGTTCTGTATAATTTCAAAGGTGCCTTATCAAAATTGTACCACAACGGATGAGACACCTTTTTTCGTTGGGCGAACAAATTTTAATCCTCCTTTGCTAATTTGGTGAGCGCTCTGGCTTTGTGTGCGGCAATGTGATCTGACTTGTGGCTTTTAATTTCATACTGCTGATCTTCCTCACTGGCGAGAGGGTGGTAGCCTTTATACCTGAAATTTTTTGTATGCACTTTGATGATTTTCCTGGAAGCCTTCCGGCTTCTGAGTTCCAGCTTACATCGTTCCCCTGTTTTGAATTTTACATGATAATTTTCTTAAACAGATAGTTACATGCCCAATTGTTCCCTGCCTTCCGGTGTAAGCATTTCAAAGCTCCACAGCGGATCGAAGGTTAAGTTAATTTCCGGCGTCATGGCCGGAAAGGCAATTTCCAGGGCATTCTTTACACCGTTTGTAATAGCTTCGCCCATCGGGCAGTGAGGTGTAGATAAAGTCATTGTTACCACGATATTCTTTTCATCTTTAAATTCAATGTCATAGATCAGTCCCAGGTCTACAATATTAATGAACAGCTCCGGGTCGATTACTTTGTAGAGCGCTTCCAGGGCTTTGTTTTTCTCGTTGAAGTGTTTATCTGTCGGCAGTATTACCATCTTAGTTTTGTTTATAAATCCGTCGTAGTTGTTTTGTGCATTAAAGTCTTTACAACATTATACAAATATAAAACAGATACCGCTATCCATATTGCCAGCGAGCAACGTATTACAAAAATATGATTGAATACAATGCCTGCTGCAAGCGAAAGCAATGCCGCTATAAACAGCCGGAACTGGATTGCTACCAGCTTTTCATTGTACAGGTGCTTAGGCAGCGGCACTTTTACTTTGCCCGAAAGGTTTTTGTAATGTTCGTTCCACACAATGAAAGGCAATGTTTTAAAGGTTTTGCCGAGTATGATAGCAGTGATCCATCCCATAAATAAAAGTGTGCCGTACAGTATTGTCCATTGGTTGCCTTTAAAGAAATGTATCACCGGTATTAGCAAGACAGCTGCAAGCAGGCAAAGCATAGATATAAAAGTATGCTTCATCTGTATGTCTGTTTTCTTTTTGATCCTGTTTTTATAAGTATCTGCGAGGTAGGCCATCCAGCAGGCAATGCCGGCCAGCACAATCAGCGCATATACCATGAAGCGCGCGCTGCTTGCTGAGAAATAGCCGTCCAATAAAAAAGCTGAAAGTCCGGCATTCTGCAATACAAAAGCATAGATCAATAACTTTTCTTTGCCTGATTTGCCCAATAGGAACATCGGCACCAGCTTGCTGCTTACACCGGCTATCAACTGCAGGAACCAACCTGCTAAACCCGCATGGGCGTGCAGTTTCAAAATGTCTAAATGATTTTTTTCGAAAAAAGAATTACTCAGGTTTATGGCTAAGAGCAGGCCCACTGTGGTGGTAAACAGCAGCCACACTGCCGATGAAATTAGGAACAGCTTCTGTACAGAATATTTTTTGCAGATACGGGTTGTAAAAAACACATTTACACAATAGAGCAGGGATGAACAAACAACCAGGCTGCCGCCCAATATCATCAGCCAGCCTGTGGTAAAGTTCCAGAATGAAAATCCGAGCAAGGCAGCTCCGGTGGCAAGTGTATACCAGCTAAAGCCCGCGGCTGACGGGCTATACAGGTCGCGCTCACAGATCACGGGCAGCAATTGATGCGCCGCACCGAATATGACCATGGTTCCCCAGCCGATAGCTGCTGTATGTACCATGGTGAGCAAGTGAGGATTGAAATAATGTGCTGTAAGGCTTTCAGCGCTCAGGAACATCAACAGGCACAGTATAAAAAATGCCAATGCACCTGTGAAGTAAAAAGGTAATACTGCAGTGCCCGGCGGCGCCTTGCCGATGTCTATATGGCTCATAATGGAGTTTCTGCGTTCTGATTAATTTTTAAATATAAGCATCTTTACATTTCCCTCACTGATGTTGTGCACATGTATCCGGAAATTTTTATCCGCTAATTCTTCCAGTAGGTACACTGGTACACGCTTGTGATGCACGTACAAGGCTTCGCCGCCGGGCAGTATTTCCAGTTTACCTAAAATGGTTTGCATAGGCAGTGGCATCTCCAGATGGCGCACATCAATTTCTTTGATTTTTTCCCGGGGGAACCTGCTGCATATTTTTTCAAAACTTTGAGCATCATCCATCATTACATCATCATCTGCCGTTTGTGTTTGGGCATGCTTTTGTTTCTTTAAGAAATATGTGTGAAACTCATTGTTTGAGATAGTTTCAACATAGCTGCCTGCTGCTTTTTCTTTCTCCAGCAGGTGTATCAGCGGCGTAGGCACAAAGCTGTTGATGATGCACAATATTTTTCCATCCGGCGTTTCCTTGAATTGGTGCAGAATTTCTTTCAGCGGGTCTGTGCCGTTCTCTATGATCGGCCTTACGTCAAACCTGATGATATCATCGCTTCCGGCCTGCAACAGCCATGCAGGCTTGGGGTTTTGAGCGGAAATATTATCTGCGGATTTCTCAAATATAAAGCCGATGTTTTCCAATGCTTCTGCTATTTTTTCCTCTGTGGTGCCGCCCATTTTTGCAGCTTCAGCAATGGTCACCCGCGATGCCATCACCTTCCGCAGAATAGGATTTTTTAAACGTTCCAGCGGTTTGGCTATGCGCGCAATAGCCTCTATGCTTGCTTTGTTGGCTTTGATGAGCTCGGATATTTTGGTATTGCTATTAATCTCCATATGGATTTTATTTAATCTTCAAATGTATACAGGTGTTGCAACACTGCTGCCTGGTTGTGTATTGTATCTTTTGCAGCATACACCAGTGTTACAACGGGTTGCTCTTTAATGATCTGCTTCAGGCGTTTGGTTGCTTCGTTGTTTTTCAATTCTGCTTTATACCGCTTCTTGAATTCTTTCCACTTGGCAGGATCATGGTTAAACCATTGGCGGAGTGAAGCAGATGGTGCTATGTCTTTCAGCCACTCATCTGCTGATACCTCACTTTTTTTCATCCCGCGCGGCCAGAGCCTGTCAACTAAAACCCTGTAGCCATCATTATTTTCTGCCTGCTCGTAAACGCGTTTGATTTGTATCATTTGGCTTCGAGCGCTGCAGCTTTGGGGAAAAGGATGTTGTTTTCCAGATGAATGTGCTGATGCAGGTCGGCTTCAAACTCTTTCATTTTCTCAAACAGGTAATTGTAGGAGTTGCATGCATCTGCCGGTAATGCATAGTCGTTGGTAAGCTTGCGGAAATACGTAAGGTCTTCGCCCGCTATTTCATGTTCTTTCTGCATCATCAGTATCGGCTGTTTGATGGAGTCTTGTGCTGCGCCATTGCTGCCATTGCGTTTCCCGGCTACCGCTTCCTTAATGGCAGGAAACAGGACTTTCTCTTCCTTTTCAGTATGGTTGATCAGGTCCTGCAGGAAATGATTTACAGCCTGGGCTACTTTTTTTAGTTCCGGGTGGTTTTCGCCGTGATGTTGCGCTACTTTTTCAGCCAGCCCGCTGATGGTTTGGGCATTATCTTTTACATAGCGGTGATGTGTATTCACAATATAATCTGCGAGGAAGTCGAGCTCCCATTTGTTGTAGTCCTGGGAAGCAGAGAGCGGCTTGTCTTCTACTGCTTGCAGGGCAGCTTTTAATTCTTCTTCACTGATGCCTGCTTCTTCACCGGCTTCTTTGAGTGTTTTATCGCCGCCGCAGCAAAAATCGATTCCTTTTTGTTTAAAGATTTCCGCTTTGCGAATATCTTTTGCGGCGATCTCTCCTACAGTTTCTGCGTTTGCCTCCTGTTGTTTCCTGGCTATGCGCACTTTCCACCATTGAGGGCCCTGCTCTAAATATTCCCAGGTAAAGATCGTACCGCGTTCGCCCAGAAGCTGATAGTACAAGGGTTTCGGGTCATGGTCGTTTTCGATTACAAAGCCTTCGCCGGGTTCCAGCTCATCGAAGTGTTTAAAGATAGTCGGATGTTTCAGTCTTGGTTCTATGACTGTTACATTCAGTGTACCTATTGTTGCCATTTTTTTAAATTTTTAAGTTATGAAATTAAGTGAATGTTATACCGATTTGATAGCGCCTATAAGCATCAGACAATTACCGCCTGTGTGATTTATAATTGCATGATGTTCTTTTTGAGGAAATATAAAGCAGTCTCCCGGTGAAGATTCGTAGGTGCTACTACCGATCTTAAATTGCGGGTGGCCTTCCAGCACATAAGCAAACTCCGTTTTATCCGGATGAGTATGCATGGGATAGCTGTTGCCCGGCTCTGCGCTGATCAGCTTCAGGCTGCCATTCTCAAGGTTTAATAATTCTTTTGCCAGGAAGCCTTTTACCTTGCCCGTTTTCCATTCTATATCATGAATTTTTATTTGCATGTCTATATGTTTTATTTCTTTGCTTATGGATTTATTGAATTCCTGTAATGCTCCAGTACCTGATCAGGAAAAAAAGCCCCCAGCCGGTAAATAGAATGATGATTACCCATATCCAGGTTGGAATGCTTTGCGGCGTTTCGCTCCCGCTGATGTAGAATTTTTCTGTATCGCCTTTGCTGTAGGCATTCACCATAATCGGCACTACACCGTTTACAATTGCATTGTCTTTTATGCCTTCCACCGAAATGGCCGGCCCGTTTCTGACTTCGAACGGTATCAGCCTTATGCCTTCCTTACCGGTGGCATCTTTGCTTACAACGCGCAGCATATGTTTGCCATCCACCAGCTTACGGGTGTCCAGCTCAAAGTTTACCGGCGCTTTCAATTGTGCTATCGGCGCTTTATCATCGTCTATAAATATGATTACTTCACTGGAGTCCATTGTTATCCTTTTTAAGCATTAATCTTTTAATATGGTCTGCGGATTTTTCTCCCGGGCTGATCAGGAATTTCAGCGAATAAAAAAGTGTTATCAGCACAATGATTGCTATTGACCAGATGATTACATAATCCCAGTTGCTTTGCGGCCCGGTGCCATGGGTGATGCCCTGCAACATTTTCGGTTGCTGTTTTTCACAGGCGCTACAGGCATAGCCGGCTGTGTGTGCGCATGCCAGTAGGAAAAGTAGGAATAATTGTTTCATTTTATTTTGTTTTAGCAGGTTGAGATTTTATAAATTCCATAATTTTTTTAACTTCTTCCACCGTTACTTTTTTCGCGCTGTTGCCCCAGCTGGTCCTTTCGTGGTTCATGATGGCGGTAATTTCTTCTGCAGTAAGGTTAGCTGTGGTGCCTACGGGCGGCATAGCGCCATAGCCTTCGCCTGCCCTGGCATTGTAGCCGTTGAGTATGATGTCTACAAATACTTCAATGCTGTCAGCCACTACTACTTTACTGCCTTTTAATGGCGGAAATGCGCCGGGCAATCCTTCGCCGCCGGCCTGGTGGCAGGCCTGGCAATGTGTGGTGTATAGCACGCTGCCATCCAGTGCGGGCGCTTCGCCGCTTTCGCCTGCTGCCGCTTTTGGTTTCCGCTTGTAAAGAAATTCAGGTATTGCATTGCCGTCGGGCAGCTTTGTTTGCTTTAATGATTGCAGGTAAGCAACAAGCTGCAACGCTTCTTTTTTGGCTACCACCTTTCCTTCGCCTTTTATATATCCCGCCGGTACATTCACCACAACGTCATCAGGAGCAGGTTCTTTTTTAATTTCAAACAGCCAGGAGTAGGCTGGCATTATAGATTCTTTCACCAAGATACGTGGGTTGAACAGATGCGTCAGGTTCCATTCCAGGCTTCCCTGCCTGTTGCCTACATCTGTCAGGTCAGGACCGGTACGTTCAGTGCCCATGAGTGTTGCCGTATTGCTCCATAAATCAGTCCTGGTAATGGCTGCATAGTCGGCAGCCACGCTAGGCCTCTGCCCCCATACTTTATCCATATCCACGTTGCGCACCTGTTGTGTATGGCATGCTACACAACCGTTGGCGATGTATATTTTTTTCCCTGCAACAGCTTCTTTGCTTAATGGCTCGGCGCCGGGCAAAGGCCTGTTTATTTTTTCATTGTTGAGTGCGGGAAGAATGGCAACAAATACAGTTAAGAATAAAAAGAATAAAATTGTTGTTATAAATAATTTTTTATGATCATTGAACCATTCCATTACCCCATTGTTTTAGAATTTGAAGAATTATTTTCTGTCTGTAATATTTCAATTGCTTTTTCGTTTACATCCACTATCTGCGTAGAAGGCATCATCTTATAGAGATTGTAGGCAAAGAAGAAGTGGGATATCCACATCAGTGTGCCGCCGATAGCACGCCAAAGCCAGTGAGGCGCCATTAATACCACACTATCAATAAACGGTAAGCCTTCCATCCACATTTTTCCCCTGATGGTACTACCGTACATCAGCGGCACTGTATAAAACAGCAAGCCGATAAGCGCCAACCAGAAGTGTGCACCCACGGTGATCTGCGGCGCTTCATTCCTGGTAAGGCGCGGTAGTAGAGTATAGATGGCAGCCCACAGGAAGAAGCTGATAATGCCGTACATGGTCAGGTGCGAATGTGCTACCGTAAAGTCTGTGAAGTGCCACAGGAGATTTGTGGAACGGAATGCTTCTGCTGTGCCCTGCATGGAACCGGTGAAGTAAAAAATGGTACCTACCAGGAAGAAAGGCAATGTGTAGCTGTCGGCTAACTGGTACCAGCCGCTTTTCAGCGTCATCAGGAAGTTGGTGGTGCCGGCTGCTACAGGTATTACCATGCCTACGCTTCCGAAGATAGCTACTGTCTGCAGCCACCAGGGGATTGAGCTGAAAACGAAATGGTGCGTGCCTATCAGCGTATAGAAAAGTATCTGTGTCCAGAATGCAAGAATACCGAGGCTGTAAGAATAGATCGGCTTGTTTAGCTGCTGTGGAAGATAGTAATACACTAATCCAAGCGTGAACATCATAAACCACATGCCTACGCCCTGGTGCATGTAGTATCCCTGGATAATGGTTTCTCCCAACCCGTTTTGCCACGCAGGCACATAAGCCACGATTGCAATGGTTATGCCGAACATAATGGCTGCTACAATATACCAGTTGGAAATGTAAATCTCTTTGGTTTCCCTGCGTGCAATTGTTTTTAAAAAGTTGTACAGCGTAAGCGCCAGCGCTATGCCGAACAGCAACATGATTGGCCAGATATATTCCCGGTACTCGCCGCCGCCATTGTTGATGCCGGCCATCAGCGCAATGTTTCCCAATAATACTGTGGCATTGATGAGGTATAAGGCATACCAGCCAAGCTTGTAACTAAATAAAGGTTTATTGCCCACCCGCGGTACGGAATAGTATCCCAGTCCCAGCATGCCCAGCGACGCCCACCCCCAGAAAACCGTGTTTGTGTGTACCGGCCGCAACCGCCCGAAGCTAAGCCAGCTAAGGCTGTCAGCGTCAGGCGCTACAAACTTTATCCCGAGGTATTCACCTACCGTGGTACCGAATATCAGCCAGAAGGTAGCTGTGATCAGGTACCAGATCACCAGCCTGCTCAGTTCAGGCGCCACTGCTGTACGTAATGCAGCTTTTCTTTTGATGGCAACGAACGGCAGACCTTTTTCTTCCTGGATGCTGATTAAGCCTTTACTGTCTTCCGGTGCCAGTTCGCCGGAGAGTTCTTTATGAGAAAGCCGGTAGCTGATGGCAGCGTTTCGTTTTGCTGCTTCCTGCTCTATTTCCACCGCCGGCAGGGAATCTAAATATTCTGCCAGCTTGCGCGCCTTTCTTTCATTGATGTCTGCATTATGCCTGGCTGCTACTTTCTTTATTTTAATGGCCATGAATATCAGCGCGAATAATACCGGAATTATCAGTAAAAATATCGTGATAAGTATGCCCGTTTCTGATAGCAATGGCTTTGTATCTTGTGTTGCCTGGGCAGAGGCCGGTATGGAAGCAGCCAATATGCCCGTAAGCAATAGCCAAATGGATGCTGTATGTGACCGGTCATGTTTTTTACGTTTGACTGAGGCCAGCAGTTTATTTACCTGATCTGCATCCATTTTTGCCAACTGGTTTTTGAATGTGCGGTCATCAAAACCTTTACGTGCTTTTTTGGCCATATCAGTCATTTTCTTTGTTTTTTGCTGCATCCACAATGCGATCAGGATTATTACTATCAGCAATAATATCAGTAATATATGGAGCGGTTGAAAATTGTACATTTTCTTTAAATTTATATATTCGTATCCTTTTGTCCTATTTTAATTCAAAAAATTTTTTATTGCCTTTTCAAAAATAATTTTGCGTTTTCCAGACCTGATTTAAACTGGTTTAGATTTGCCTTCTTATAAATGTTATACAATTCCCTGCGGGTGTGTTTGTACTCATGGTGTATGGGGCACGGGTTCTTCTCAGAACAATAATTGAGGCCAACGCCGCAACCTTTGAATATCTTATCCCCGTCGATAGCTATAATTATATCTGCAAGGGAAGCTTTGGCATTTTCTTCATTAACATAAAATCCTCCATACCTGCCTTTTGACGACTGAAGGAAACCTTTTTTACTCAAGCCCTGTAAAATTTTCCCTATAAAAAGTTCCGGCGAGTCAATATTCTCTGATATCTCCTTAATGTTTACCATGTTGCCGTCTTTGGAATGCTGTGCCAGGTATATCATGGCCCTGAGGGCATATTCACAGGTTTTGGAAAGCATGTTATTTGATTTCGGTGCAAATATAAGAAATGTTTTAATTCAGACAAATACATACGAATAAAACGGAAGGCTAAAACATGCTTGTGTAATTGCAGTTATCGCATATTTTTGCAAAACATTGTAACAAGCCATCAGAATGCGCTCAAAAATTATCCTTTGCTATCTTCTATTGCTTTCCGGTGAGTACGATTACCGTATCACGGGCGAGAGCATTGATTTCGGCTATCTGTCTATCATCGGCCCTGTAAAATTAAATTTCAGCTATTCCAATGCTATTGGCGGATGGCGCGGGTTTTTCAGTTTCGGGCACAAGTTTTAATAAACCATTATCTTTGCGGCTCATTCTATGTCTTAATAATTTAGCGCTCATGCACGTTTTAAAGAATATTTTTTCCGGGTTAATATTCCTGTTGTTTTTGCTTGCGGGTTGTAAAACCGCCAATGTGGTTTATTTGAAAGATTTCGGTGCGATGCCGGACAGCAGGCAAAATACTGCCGTTGCCGCCGCAAAGCTGGTGCAGTTCTTGCAATCGCATAAAGATGCCGGACCATTAACCGTTCATGTTCCCAAAGGTGTTTATCATTTTTATGAGACAGATGCGTTGGTAAGAGAATACTACATTTCCAATCATGACCAGGACAATCCTAAAAAAGTTGGTATAGAACTGAAGCAATTAAAAAATATTACGATAGACGGGAACGGCTCTACATTTATCTTTCACGGGCGCATGATACCACTGGCTATTCTGCATAGCCGGAACATTACCATAAAAAATATTTCTTTTGATTTTGAACTGCCGGCGCTCCGGCAGCTGAATGTATTGGAAGCAAATAAAAATACGGGCGAAGTAATTGCAGAGATTTACCCCAAAGCCAACTACCAGATTAAAAACAATAAGCTGGTGGTCCTGGGAGAGGGCTATGAATTTGAGCCCTCAGTGGCAATGGCTTTCAATGAAAATAAACGGCTCACTTACATACGCAGGGATGTAGGTTTTTCACCGCGCACGGTTGAGGAGGTCAGGCCGGATGTACTGAAGATCAGTGGCTGGAAGGAAGCCGCATTCACCTCTCCCGGTGAGCGCTATGTACTGCGCACCTATTACCGGCCAACGCCGGGGATATTTGTCAGCGAAAGCAAAGACATTACTTTGCACAATGTAAAAGTACACTACGCTGAAGGTATGGGGATGCTCGCGCAAATGAGTGAGAACATTACACTGGATAGTTTTGCAGTAGCCCTGAAAGGAAAGGATGATCCGCGCTATTTTACTACACAGGCAGATGCTACCCATTTTTCTGCTTGTAAGGGAAAGATCATTTCCAGGAATGGTTTGTACGAAGGCATGGCAGATGATGCCATTAATGTGCACGGCACCTACCTGCGGGTAGTAAAAATAGTAAACGGCCATACACTTCATGCCAGGTATATGCACCCCCAGGCATGGGGCTTTAAATGGGGCGAAGCAGGAGATAACGTGCAATTTATAGAGTCAGCAAAAATGGAACTGGTAGGAGATAACTATACCAATAAAATAAAAATCATAAAACCCTTGGATAAGCCCGACGACTTTGGCGCCAGGGAATTTGAAATAGTATTTGAAAAACCTCTGCCTGCACAGGTTTCAGCAGATGGCACATACGGTTTGGAAAACCTTGCCTGGACGCCTGAGGTTTATTTTACCAACAACATTATCAGAAACAACAGGGCACGCGGAGCGCTGTTCAGTACACCTAAGAAAGTGGTTTGCAGTGATAATATTTTTGATCATACACACGGTACGGCCATACTGCTTTGCGGCGACTGCAACGGCTGGTTTGAGACGGGCGCGTGTAAGGATGTGGAGATCAGCAATAATACGTTTATCAATGCACTTACGGCAAATTATCAGTTTACCAATGCGGTGATCTCTATTTATCCTGAAATACCGGATTTAAAAAACCAGCGAAAATACTTCCACTCAGGCATTGTGATCAAAGACAACAAATTTGATATGTTTGACCGCCCGGTTCTGTATGCAAAGTCTACGAATGGCCTGCGTTTTGAGAACAACACTATTGTTTACAACAAAGAATTTGCGCCTTTTCACTGGAATAAGCACCTGTTCTTTTTTGAAAAAGTGAGGAACGTGGTAATCAGCAATAACAAATTTCAAAAAATTTTAAAACCTGCAGAGGATGTAAGAATTGAATTGAGTGATTCTGCAACCATTAAAATTGGTAATAATCAGTAAGATAAATTTGGCTGGAGCTATAAAAAAGGCCTCTCTTTAGAGAAGCCCTATGTGTAAGTGCGGATGGAGGGAGTCGAACCCGCACGCCTCGCGGCGCTAGATCCTAAGTCTAGTGCGTCTACCAATTTCGCCACATCCGCCTGGTAAAGAACCTGTCCGAACGGTAATTCGGGCTGCAAATATAAGATTAATTTTGTTCCGGCAAATTTTTGCGCGTATTTTCTCGTAAAATAGTACGATCGCACCTGTATGTCAACAATTTATAATTAAAGCCATATAATAGCGCAACAATGTTTTCTTAAAAACTAAGTTCTATCTTTGCGGCTGGTATTTTATTGATATTTTTGCGGTTAGGTTCGTATTTTTACACATAAAATAAATTCTTTGGCAAAAGAGATGAAGCATGAATTGAGGGAGAACTCCACCAGTTCGAACAAAGCTGTATCGTGGTTGTGGAAACTTTTCTTTATAGGTATTATCTCGGTAATACTGTTACTGCTTTTGGCAAATTTCGGCGCATTCGGCAGCATGCCATCCATTGAAGAATTGCAGAATCCAAAAGCATCAGAGGCCAGCCAGGTACTGGCAGACGACGGTACACTGATGGGGAAATTTTACCGGCAGGACAGGGTGAATGTAGATTTCAAGGAGATCAGCCCATATGTGATTCAATCTCTAATAGCAACAGAAGATGAGCGCTTCTTCGATCACAGCGGCATAGACATGCGTTCGCTGGCTAGAGCTTTGTTCTCGCTCGGAAGAGAAGGCGGTGGTAGTACTATCACCATGCAGACAGCCAAGAACCTCTTCACCGATTATAGCACAAAAACAATTACCAGGCTTATTCAGAAAATAAAAGAAGCCATCATTGCTATAAAACTGGAAAGGAATTTTACTAAGGAAGAGATTATTACACTTTACTTAAATACAGTACCTTTTGGTGATAATGTATACGGCATCAGGAACGCAGCCCGTACTTTTTACCAGAAAAATCCCGACAGGCTATCTATAGACGAATCAGCGGTACTTATCGGTATGCTCAAAGCCTCAACTTACTACAACCCGAGAAAGAACCCTGAAAATTCTTTACGCAGGAGAAACACGGTGATCAACCAGATGGCACGCAATAAATACATCACCGAAGCGGAAGCCGATAAGTTTAAATCTAAACCCATAGACATGAGCCGTTATAAAAAAATAACGGATGCTACTGGTATCGCTCCTTACTTCAGGGTAGTGCTATTGAACGAAGTAAATGAATGGTGTGCCACCCATAAGAAAGGAGACGGCACCAACTATGACGTTTACAAAGACGGGCTTAAGATCTATACCACCATCAACCCTAAGCTACAGTTGTATGCAGAAGAGGCGGTGAGTAAACATTTAAGTTACGCTCAGAAGATACTCAACAGCCAGCAAAATATCAAAAGCGGCTCCGTATGGAAAACATCCGTAGGCAAAAGAACACTGGACCACTGGATGAAGCGTAGTGAACGCTGGCGCAATAACAAAGACCGGGGCATGAGCGATGCAGATAATGCCAAAACTTTTACCGTAAAAGTACCCATGACCGTTTTTGCCTGGAATAAAGACAGGAGCGAAAGAGTGGAAATGACGCCGCTTGACTCCATCAAATACCACCGGCAGATGTTGCAGGTAGGCTTCATGGCTATGGAACCCCTCAGCGGAGCGGTAAAAGCATGGGTGGGCGGTATTGATTTTAAAACTTACGGCTTCGACCACGTGAATGTAAAAACCAAAAGGCAGGTGGGATCTACCATCAAGCCATTGTTATATTGCCTGGCTATTGACCAGGGAGGCTTTACACCTTCTACCAGCGTGCAGGATGTGCAGCAATATTTTAAAGGCTTTGGCGCCGTGCCTGCAACAGGCAGTACCTGTACCGGCAGAACAGTGAGTATGACCAGTGCACTGGCATGGTCCAGAAACTGTGCCACGGCTTACATCATGAAACAGTTGAACCCTGAAAGAAATGAGGGAGCCAAAATGTTTGTAAACTTCCTGAAGCTTTGCGGCATTAAATCAAAGCTGGAGCCATACCCGTCTATTGCTTTGGGAGCGGCAGAGATTTCATTGTATGAAATGATGCAGGCGTACAGCATATTCCCGGGAAGAGGTTTTAATGTAGCCCCCATGCTGGTGACCAGGATTGAATCTTCCAACGGCACCGTATTGTTTCAAAATACACCTAAACGTACAGAGGTAGTGAGTGATATGGCAGCTACACAAACCGTTACCATGATGCAGCAGGTGGTAAATTCAGGTACGGCCAGAGGTATCTGGGGCTATGGGGTAAAGGGCGAGCTCGCGGGAAAAACAGGTACTACCAACGACAACAGTGATGCCTGGTATATTGGCTACTCGCCGCAACTGATCGCAGGTGTATGGACGGGCTGCGACGACAGGTTTATAAGAATATCAAGCAATACTTCCGGCCAGGGTTCCAGGCTGGCGATGCCTGTCTGGGCATATTTCTATGAAAAAGCAACGAAAGATAAGCAAACAGGCATTACAGATACGCTTACATTTAATGAATACTACAGCGATAACAGGTCTATCTTCTATGACTGGGTATTTGATCCTGTGCCGGATTCTGTGATACAGATTGAAGGCTTTGAAGATCCTTTCCTTCATGAAGCCGTTCCTTCGATACCTGAAATAGGCGGAGAAAGCGATACAATGGACCGTGCTACCAGCAACCAGCCTGCAGTGGGCGGCGCCAAAGTAGAAAAGAAAACCGACCCATCATCAGGCCAGTCACCAAACCAGGGTCAGGCGGAACAAAAGCCAAGACAGAATATTTTTAACCGTGTGTTTGGAGGGAAGCGCAACCGTGAAAACAATGACCAGCAGCAAGGCAACAGTGAACCTGCGACTAAGCCATAATGTGAATGGTGAATGGTGATTGGTGAATGGTGAATGGTGATTGGAGATTGGTGATTGA